>JBJEGL010000027.1:0-4095 GCA_051875035.1 Candidatus Gastranaerophilaceae bacterium
TAATAGTCTAACTTGTTTCCTAATTGTTTTCTAACCATTCACAATCAAATTTAATTTTGTTTGTACAGGTTCTGCTTCAAATAAATCTTCGACTGCACAATCAAGTGCTTCACACAATCTATCCATGTTTTCATAAGAAGGCTGAGTTCTGCCGCTTGCCCAAGAATAAACTGTCTGCTGCGGTAAATTCAAAACTTTGGCAAGTTTATATAAACTCCAGCCTTTCATTTTTTTAACTGCTTCTTTAATCTTGATTTTCATGTTCTCCTCGCTGTATATATGCAACAATTACGTATTATATTATACAATTGTAATAAAAATTAATATAGCTTAATAGTTAAAATTCCATTTTTTGAAGGATAAGTAAATTTTGTGTTAAGATAGATAAACTTAGTAAAGGGTAATATTATCAAGATTTTACAGGATATAAATTATAAAAAGTGCAATTGAGAAATTTTTAAGTTATAATTACTTTAGTTAAAGTAGGATAATTATCATAAATTTGTATATAATGGCAAAAGAATAACTTGAAAAAACAAAAAACATTATTATATATTTAAAGTGGCAGGATAAAAATATGAAACGAATAGGCAAATTAATCGTAACAGCAGCAATTTTAGTTGGAATGGGAATTCCGTCCATTGCGGATGTAAGTTGTCCTAATATTGTAAGACAAGCAATTAATAAATATAAAGCTCAAGATTATATTGGCTGTATACAGGATTTAGAAGAGTTCTCGGAGAAGGATCCGACAAATTCAATTTCATATTATTATACAGGAATAGCTTATATGAAAATAGGAATGAAAGAAAAAGCAATTGAAGCATTTTCAAAAGTTTCCGCATTGAATACTATTCCTATTTTATCTTCATATGCGATTCAAGCATCACAGTGTATGATGACAGAACAAAGTCCTTGTGTATATAAAAAATACAATGCTACGGAAGTTGAAGAAATGGTAATGGATCCGGCAGCATTTTTCACCAAACAGGCAGAATTGCCGGCATTGGAAATCAGTCGTGAAACTGTTCCTTTGGAAGAGCTTACGGATATAGATAAGCTTATTAAAGGTGTATATCCTGAAAATATTCATCCGGATGCAAACAAGACAATTCAAGAAACAAGATTAATACAAGAGCAAGAAAAGGTTAATATGGAACTTATGCAAAGAGCAAAAAAGAAAGCTCCTGCAAAGACCAAAAGTGATGCATCAAACGAAAATACTGAAAAACTTGCGAGTGTTTCCGATAAAGAAATTGCAGATGCGGTAAGAACGTTAAATAAAGCGGGATATAAGTTTGTAGCACCGGAAGAACAAGCAAATAACAGTCAAAAAAATCCAAATCCATATAAACAAATGGCTGACTTTTATGCATTTAACCAGGATGCATCAGAGATGGCAATGTTGTTTGGTTCAAATAATAATAGCAATAAAAATAATTCATTTAATCAAATGCTTCCGTACTTGTTAATGCAGGAACAACAAATTAAAAACGGCAATGATAATGCTCAGCAAAGAAAAATGAGTCCCGAACTTATTAAAACGATGATGATGTCATCAATGATGAATGATTTTGATTTTAATTTTGACCGTGACAACGACAAATAAAAATCAAACAATCCATGAATCATAATGAAATCTTGAAAATCATATATGTGCAAAGGGATTATTCTCTTGCGGAGAAATTGTGTTCTGCAAAACACGATGACAAATCCTTATTAATGCTGGCAAAGGTGTTGTTTTTTCAACAGAAATATGAAAGAGCGGAAGTTCTGTTTAAAAAGCTCCATTACTTCACTGAATGCGGTTATTGTAAATTATTTCAAGGTGATAAAAAGAGTGCAGCATTGATATGGGAATCACTGGAAGATTTTTCACCGTTAATAATGTGGGCAAAATCATTATTGGGTTATATTGATAAAAAGCAAATAAGAGTACCAACATTTTTTCAGATTAGAAATTTTTATGAAAGTGACTTAGATACACTGATTAATTTAAAATATGCAAAGTGGGCGGAAAATTTAATAAACAGTATTCAATATTTTTCAGATATAAATCCCGAAGTGTATAAGTTTACGGCAAGAGTATTGTACAATAACGGTTTTTATGAACTTGCGGAAAAGTTTTTAAAGGCAGGAAAAAATATTGTATACGAAGATACGGAGCTGCATTTTATAGAAGCACAACTCAGATTAGCACAAAATGAAAAGTTTGCGGCAATAAAATCCCTTGAAACAGTATTGGCAATTTCTCCAACGTATTACCCCGCACAAAGACTTTTGGCAAATATAAAATAATTATAAAATTTATTTGCAATCGGTAAGTATTGTTGTAAAATATTAATATAAAATACTATTGTAGAAAAATATATGTTCGAACGATTTACAGAAAAAGCAATTAAAGTCATTATGTTAGCTCAAGAAGAAGCTCGCCGTCTTGGACATAATTTTGTTGGAACGGAGCAGGTTCTTTTGGGGTTAATCGGCGAAGGCACAGGTGTTGCGGCAAAGACGTTAAAATCAATGGGCGTAACATTAAAAGATGCAAGAGCAGCAGTGGAAGAGATAATCGGCAGAGGTGCAGGTTTTGTAGCTGTTGAAATTCCGTTTACACCACGTGCAAAAAGAGTTCTTGAATTATCTTGGGATGAAGCCCGTCAACTTGGTCACAATTATATCGGAACGGAACACTTGCTTCTCGGATTAATTAGAGAGGGTGACGGTGTTGCGGCAAGAGTTCTTGAAAATCTCGGTGTTGATTTAAATAAAGTAAGAACAAATGTTGTAAAAATGTTAGGCGAAATAAAAGGCGGAGCAACGACAGCCGGAGGAAGTTCATCAAGTTCCTCATCATCTGCGGCAACTCCGGGCGGAAAAACTAAAACACCTATGCTTGATGAGTTTGGTACAGATTTGACTCTTGCGGCAGCAGAGCAAAGGCTTGACCCTGTTGTAGGAAGGGAAAAGGAAATTGAACGTGTAATTCAAATTCTTGCAAGAAGAACAAAGAACAATCCTGTATTGCTTGGAGAACCGGGTGTCGGAAAGACAGCTATTGCTGAAGGTTTGGCAATAAGAATAGTTAATTCGGAAGTTCCGGATTTATTAGACGGCAAAAAAGTCATCCAATTGGATATGGGATTATTGGTTGCAGGAACTAAATACAGAGGCGAATTTGAGGAACGTCTTAAAAAAATAATGGACGAAATCAGACTTGCTGGAAATGTAATTCTTGTAATTGATGAAATGCATACATTGATTGGAGCAGGTGCGGCAGAAGGAGCAATTGATGCTGCAAACATTTTAAAACCTGCATTATCAAGAGGTGAAATTCAAGTAATCGGTGCAACTACAAATGATGAATACCGTAAATATGTAGAAAAAGACCCTGCACTTGAAAGAAGATTTCAACCTATAACAATTGAGGAACCTTCCGTTGATGATACTATTGAAATTATAAAAGGACTCCGTCATAAATACGAAGAACATCATAAGTTAAACATTTCGGATGAAGCGATTGTTGCAGCAACAGAGCTTTCATATAAATATATAACCGACAGATTTTTGCCTGATAAAGCAATAGACATCATTGATGAAGCTTGTTCAAAAGTCAGAATACAAACAAGTACTTTGCCTCCCGAAGGAAAAGAACTTGAAAAACAACTTAAAGAAGTTATCAAACATAAAGAAGAAGCTATAAGAAATCAAGAATTTGAAACAGCATCAAATTTGAGAGATGATGAAGCTGATTTAAAGGACAAAATAAGAGAAGTTTCACAAAAATGGCGAGATGAAAATGAAGCAAATAAACCGACAGTATCTTCGGAACAGGTTGCAGAAGTTGTAAGCTCTATGACAGGAATTCCGACAACAAAAATCACGGAAGATGAAAGTGAAAGACTTCTCAAACTCGAAGATACCTTGCATGCCCGTGTAATAGGTCAGGACCAGGCGGTAGTAGCTATATCTAAAGCTATCAGACGTGCAAGAGTAGGGCTTAAAGCACCAAATAAACCTATAGGAAGTTTTATTTTTGCGGGACCTACGGGTGTTGGTAAAACAGAACTTGCAAAAGCACTTGCAGAAGCCGTTTTC
>JBJEGL010000028.1:0-15316 GCA_051875035.1 Candidatus Gastranaerophilaceae bacterium
CAGAATGACAACTACTCTGTTTTATAGATCCTTCAGTCGTTTCACTCCTTCAGGATGACAAAAACTGTCATTCTGAGGACAAACATCACTTTGTATCCGAAGTATCTGTAATTTAAAATTCTTCACTTAGTTAAAAATGACAATAAGAGAAATTCTCCACCAATAAAATACTATCCGGCACAGAAAAACAATAAAAATTCTAAATTATTACTTTGCTGCTTCGAGTGAATATTTTTCTTGATATTTTGCAAACTCTTTTGTAAAGTTTTCATCTTCGCCTGTTTTTATACCGTTCAAATAATTGTGCATATCAAGTTGAGAAGACTTCAATTGAATTACGCAAGCCGCAATATTTGAACAGTGGTCAGAAACTCTTTGATAACAATTTAATATGTCAGATAGCATAAATCCGAGTTCAATTGTACAATTACCTTCTTGCAGACGTTTAATGTGACGGTTTTTAATTTCCAAAACTATACTGTCTATAACCTGCTCTAAAGGCTCAACTTTTGTTGCTGTTGCAATATCGCCTATTTCAAAAGCTTCAACGGTTAATTCCATAATTTCATGAATTGCAGCACCCAATTTTCCGAGTTCAATAACAGCTTCATTTGAAAAATGAATATTCTTTTCGTGCATTTCTTTTGCTACATAAGTTATGCTGACTGCGTGGTCGCCGATTCTTTCAAAGTCGCCGATTGTATGAAGAAGCTTTGAAACTTCATTATTATCGCTGTCTGATAATTCTTTTCCGGATAATTTGACCAAAAATGTTCCAAGTTTATCTTCATAGTTGTCTAATTTTGTTTCTGCCGTAAAAATATCTTGTGCTTTTGTTGCACTGTATTTATCAAGCATTTTTATAGACTCAAAGAAAACATCTTCTGCCAAATCTGCCATTGAAACAGCGTGGTGTGAACATTCCGAAACAGCAAACGACGGTGATAACAAAATTCTTTCATCAATGAATACAGATGTTTTATCATTTTTGTTATCTTCTGCTTTTTCTTTTACAAGTTTTGTTGCTATTAATTCAAGATGTTTTGCAAAAGGTAAAAGGATTAGTGTTGTTAAGATATTAAATATTGTATGTGCAAGTGCTATACCTACGGGATTAATTGTTTTATCAAGTAAATTTGCGTGTAAAACCGCATTAAGTATATAAAACAAAGGTAAACATACAATAACTCCAAGTATGTTAAATGAAACGTGAACAGCTGCAACTCTTTTAGCGGCGGTTGAAACACCAACACTTGATAAAAGTGCCGTTACGCAGGTTCCTATATTTTGCCCCATAATAATTGGCACTGCCATTCCATAAGAGATACTACCCGTTAATGATAATGCCTGTAATATACCGACAGATGCCGCTGAACTCTGAATAATTCCCGTGAAAACCGCACCTGCCAAAACACCGAAAAACGGATTAGCAAATGCTGTTAAAATTCCCGCAAATTCCGGCATATCCGCAAGCGGACTCATGGCATCGGACATCAATATCATGCCAAACATTAATATTGCAAATCCGACAAATATTGACCCCATGCTTTTTCTGCGGTTATTCTTTGAAATCATCATCATACAAATACCGACAAGAGCAAATATCGGAGAAAAACTTTCAGGTTTTAACAGCCTCAGAAAAATATTGCTGCTTTCAATACCTGCTAAACTCAATATCCAGGCGGTTAAGGTAGTTCCTATATTGGAACCCATTATTACACCGATTGTTTGACCTAATGCCATTATGCCGGAATTTACAAGACCGACTAACATAACCGTAAGTGCTGAGGATGATTGTATTGCAATAGTAATTCCCGCACCAAGGGCTAAGCTTTTAAAAGGATTTGAGGTCATTTCTCTCAAAAGTTTTTCGAGTTTCCCGCCCGCAACTTTCTCCAATCCACCTGACATTACCTGCATTCCGTAGAGGAAAAATGCCAAACCGCCACATAACGTAAATATTGAAAATATATCCATTAATCTTTTCCTAATTCATTGACAGTTTAATTATAAACGAAATGAATATATTCAGAAACAATTATTACGGAATTCTTACAAATAAAAAAAGCTTTGCTGCAGTTTGAAACCTATGCTTTCAAACTGCAAAGTATTTTATATTTTTCTTCTTGAAATATTTTTTTCTTTAGTGACTTTATCTATATTTTCTTCTTCAAGATCTTCTACATTTATAATTAACAGTATTTCGTCCGGTCCTGACATTTTGAGATTATTTCTTGCGATAGATTCCAAACTTTTTGAAGTATTGAAGCTTGTTAATTCACTGTTCAAATTTTTATTTATACGTTCCGCTTCCTTATATTCTTTTGTTACGGTTTTCAGTTTTGCATAGATAGCAATATTCTTTAAAATATTTACTATCATTCCAAATCCGGATTGAACAATAAATAACATTAAAGCAAGAGTCAATGCTGAATATGCTACTGCTTGTTTGGGCTTTATTCCTTGTCTTTCGGGATTTTCCATTATTGCACTTCTTCCTGCATTTCTTCGCTGCCGTATATTGTAACTCTGTTACGACCGTTTAATTTTGATTTGTACAATGCCTTATCTGCACCTTGATAAAATTCTTCGGGTGTACATTTTTTATCATAAGAATTAACTCCGATACTTGCCGTAACCTGCAAGAACGGTATTCCTTTTACTTTAGCTTCTTTTATATCTATTTGGGCATTTTGTATATTAGTTTTTAATCTCTCCGCAACAGCAGCAGTTTCTTCAAGAGTTGTCATAGGCAGAATTATGAAAAACTCTTCACCGCCGTATCTGCAAGCAATATCATATTCTCTTACTGTATTACTTATAATTTTTGCAACGCCTTTTAAAACACAATCTCCTGCTGCGTGTCCATACGTATCATTTACCCGTTTAAAATAGTCAATATCGAGCATTAAACAGCATAAATCCGTACCTTTTCTTGCACTTTTAGAGGTCTCTTGATTGAGTCTTATTTCAAATTGCCGTCTGTTATTTAACCCTGTCAAGGCATCCATTGTTGCGTGTTTTAAAACTTCCGAATATACATTTGCTCTTTGTAATGTAATGCTTGATTGTTTTGTCAGTTCTTCCATATACTCAATTGTATTTAATGATAATTTACCAATTGTACTGTATGCAACCATTGCCCCGAGAATTTCTTTTTCGCCTTGAAGCGGGAAAACACCAATTCTTCTATCTTCTGAAATGATTGTACCTTCTTGATTTTGTTCTTTGTTAAGCATTTCTATTATTTCTTCATTATTACAGCTGGTTGGCCATAAAAGTTTATATTCTCCTTCTTTTTCTTTATCTTTCAGAAAGATGTATATTAAATGCGAGGATATAAATCTGTCTATCATTTCACCAATTTGAGGAACTATATATTCAAGTTCGTATTGGCTTTCTATAATTTTTGCAATATTTTTCATTACATCATAAAAATTAAGACCGTCTGCCATATGTCCTATAATAACACTGTTATTTACGGCAGTTGATATTTGGTACAAAAGAACCTGAAGGGTATTAAACAATTCCTCATTTATTTCAAGGTTTTCGTTTATTTTTTCATATTGGACTTCTATTACTCCAAAAACTCTATCCTGAGAAAATAACGGAAAATAAATCAAGTTTATTTCATTTGTACCAACTTCCTTAATTTCACTTAATTCTTTTTCATCAGGATTATAAGAAAAAACTCTCCCGTTTAGGATAAATTTATCTAATTGTTTTTTTAGGGTATTAAATACCGCAAAAACTATTTTCTGGCAATTTTCATCTTCTACATACAACCAGTCGCGAACGAAATCTTGGAACATCCCTGTTGTATAGTCCAAAGTTAAAAAATCTATTCTTGTAATGCCAAAATAATCTTGATATGCCTTAGACAGGTTCTCAACAATTTCTTGAGCACTGCCTGCGTTCATTAATATTTTTGATGTTGATAATATTATATCCGTATTTTTTTGTGTCATTTACATTTCCTCGAAATATTTTTTCTTTGGGCAACTTTTGAGCTTCTTTAGTAAAATTGAATCAGCATCATCTTTAAGTATAACTTTTCCTCCGCGATATGCAAGTTCTGAATTATCATTTGCTGAAACTTCTACCCTGTTATTCAAAAATTCTATTTCACCTTCATTTACCAATTTTTGTCTTACTTCACCCAAAACTTGATAAATATATTTTTGTTGTGTTGCATCCGCTTCTTTATCTGCAAGCATTCCTGCCTTTTCAAGTTCCTCTAAAGATTCTTTATAAAATTTCAAAGACCTTAACAATAATGCATAGTTGTAATGAGCTTCAAAATTATACGGCTTTAATTCAATTGCTTTACAATACTCAAGACCTGCTTCTTTTACATTACCTAACAGTTGGTTTGTTAATGCGGAATTATAAAATGTATCATAATCTTTTGGGATTAATTTTTTTGCACCGTCATAAGATTCTTTTGATTTTTTTAAATACTGTATTGATGCAAGGTTCTTTTCTCCCATATACAATGATTTATTTCGGTATGCAACACCCATATTGTAATAAGCAAGTCCTCTATTGGCTTTTACGCTTTTTAAATTATTGTATATAAACGGAATATGAATTAGAAACGGTTTTGAATCAATAATTTTACCGTATTCCTGCACAGCTTTATCATAATCGGCAAGCTGTTCCGATAAAATTATTCCATAATCCATTCTGCAAGACATGTAATTAGGGTCATATTTTAATGCTTCATCATAAGCTTCTGCTGCCGCATAGTAGTTTTCATATACTACATATAAATGACCCAAATTGCATCTTGCCTTTGAATGCTCCGGATAATAATCAAGTCCTTTTATATAATATTCAACCGCTTTTTGGTATTTTGAAGCTTTATACGCTTTGTCGCCTTTATATACATAATAAAAACCCCAAAGTTTTTTATACTGTTTTTCATACCAGTTGGGAAAAACAAACAAAGATACTGCCACTATTATAACTAACAGTGCCAGTATTACCTTTGTTACCGTTTTCTTCATTATTCTGATGAATGGGTTCAAGATTTTCCCTCAGTTATTATTATGTATCGATATTTGTTGCGTATACAGCATGCGTTTCAATAAAATCTCTTCTCGGTTCAACTTTATCGCCCATAAGTACATCAAATAATGCGTCACAAAGGACTGCATCTTCCATTGTAACTTTTAATAATGTTCTCGTTGAAGGATCCATTGTTGTTTCCCATAGCTGCTGAGGCATCATTTCACCAAGACCCTTAAATCTTTGAATTGTTAAGCCTTTCTGACCTCTGTCGTTAACTATTTTTTGGAAATCTGCAAACGATTTGATTACAATTTCTTCATTTTCTGTTTCAAGGAACAATTCTTTTTCTTCCTCAATTAAAAAACTTCTTATTTCAGGATAAGATTTTTTAATTTTTTGAAATTCGTTAGACTTAATCAATGTTGGTGTAATGCTTACGGCTTCACCCGAGCCGGTATCAAGTTTAATTATTGTTTTTCCGTCACCTGTTTCTTTTAAGGTTACTTTATAATCTTTAGCTTCTGAAATACCGTAGTTTTCAGCATGGTCAACAATGTAATGCTGTAAATATGCATTGATTTCTTCCATTTTTTCAGGATTTTCAAAATCCTCAACCTCAATTTCAGAACGAACTAATCCTCTTACAACAACAGCAGGAATATTCGCCATTACAGGGCTATAGAATGAATTATAATATCCTGACATATCTCCTGCTAAAGTAAATAAATCATCATTTTCACGAATTTGTGATTTTGAACGATTAGAAAGGGTCAATCCTTTTACACCACGTTCTCTGACCATCTTATCCAAAGCTCTGTCATCGTAAAGATATTCGGAAGTTTTTCCTATCGTAATTTTATACAAAGGAGGTTGTGCTATATATACATAACCCTGTTCAATCAGCGGTTTTGCATATCTGAAAAAGAATGTTAAAAGTAACGTTCTGATATGAGCACCGTCAACATCTGCATCTGTCATAAATATAATCTTGTGATATCGAAGTTTTTCTAAATCAACATCACTTTCATTTCTGCTAATATTAACACCGATAGCTTGAATTAATGACTGAATTTCATTATTACCGTATATTTTATCAAGTCTTGCTCGTTCAACGTTAAGAATTTTACCTCTCAAAGGCAAAATAGCTTGAAACATTCTGTTTCTGCCTTGTTTTGCTGAACCGCCGGCGGAATCTCCTTCGACAATAAACAATTCACATTTTTCTGCTTCACGGCTTGAACAATCTGCAAGTTTTCCGGGTAAGGTGGAATTTTCAAGAACCGTTTTTCTTCTTGTAAGTTCCCTTGCTTTTCTTGCTGCTTCTCTTGCTCTTTGTGCTTGCAATGTCTTTTCTATAATTGTTTTTGCATATTTTGGATTAAATTCAAGCCATTCTTGAAATTTTTCTCTTACAACATCATTTACAATAGGAGTGATTTCTGCGTTCCCAAGCTTTTCTTTTGTCTGACCCTCAAATTGAGGATTAGATAATTTTACACTGACTATCGCCGTTAAACCTTCTCTGACATCATCACCCGTTAGGTTTTGGTCAGAATCTTTTAAAATATTATTCTTTCTCGCATAATCATTTAAAACACGGGTTATCGCATTTCTGAAACCTGTTAAGTGAGTTCCTCCGCTGTGAGTATTGATGTTATTTGCAAAACTTAATACGGATTCCGCATAAGAATCAGTGTATTGCATTGCAATCTCTACATTAGTTCCTTCAACTGTTTTATCAATATAAACAGGAGGTTCAAACATAACTTCTTTATTTTTGTTCAGAAATTCAACATAACTGCCTATGCCTCCTTCAAAATGATATTCGTGTTCCGGAGCGTTTTCTTCTTTTTCATCTTTAAATATTATTTTTAAGCCTTTATTCAAGAATGCCATTTCTCTGAGTCTGTTAGAAATTACATCTCTGTCAAATTCTGTCGTTTCGGTGAATATCTCGGGATCGGGCCAAAATGTTGTTTTTGTTCCCGTTTTATCAGTTTCTCTGATTTTTTCAACAGGTGAAACAGGTTCACCTCTCAAATATTCTTGTCTGTGAACAAATCCATCTCTTGAAACTTCAACAACGTATTTTTCAGAAAGAGCATTTACAACAGAAGCACCTACACCGTGAAGTCCGCCCGATACTTTGTATCCTCCGTCGCCGAATTTTCCGCCTGCGTGAAGTACCGTATGCACAATTTCAAGTGCGGATTTTCCTGTTTCCGGTTTTATATCAACAGGAATGCCTCTGCCATCATCCTCTACGGTTACACTTTCATCTTTATTTATTGTTACTCTGATAACTTTACAAAAACCTGCCAAAGATTCGTCAATTGAATTATCCACAATTTCATATATACAATGATGTAATCCTCTTTGACTTGTTGAGCCAATATACATACCGGGTCTTAATCTTACAGCTTCTAAGCCTTCTAAAACCCTAATATTACTTGCGTCATAAGAATTTCCCTGTGTCATTTCTTTATATCCCCGATATTTTCGTCTATTATAAATATTTTAGTATATTTTTCTCAAAAAAGCCAAAAAGGAACACTTCTTAACACTTTAAGCATTCCTTTTTAATAACATTACTTAACATTCTAAAATTACTGCTGCAATTCTTCAACAATATTTTTGCTGTAACAAGATACTTCTTTTTCATCAGCAATACAGCCAAACTTTATTCTTATAGGAACATCTGTATATGCTCTTGGTGGTGGAGCAACATTATCCGTCAAAATTAACATGCCCATAACTCTGTCATTAATAAATTGGACTGCAGATTTTTGTTCCATAAGCTTATCATACAACGTTCCATCTTTTTTTATTTTAAAAGTAATAATACAATCACCGGAATTGGTAATTCCCGTTGGGTCGAAATCTTGAAGCATTTTTTCTCTGACGGATGTGAGATATTCGTCATTGATTTCCGGCTGTCTTTCTTGTTCAAATTTGATTTTGTTAAAGCCCACATACATTCCAAATAAAAATAATCCGAAAAGTAAAATTAAAAATGGTGCTTTTTGTCTTTCTTTTTGTTTTTCAACTTTTTCTTTATTCTTTTTTATTGAACCTGTAATGGCTTCACGTTCTGCTTTTGTGCGTATCGTTGTAAATTGATTATTGCCGCATTTGCAAAAATCAGGCTTTTTTGAATATATTCTTCCGCATTCCTTGCATTTATATTTCATTATCTGTCACCTG
The DNA here is from genome assembly GCA_051875035.1 of Candidatus Gastranaerophilaceae bacterium. Lineage (GTDB taxonomy): Bacteria > Cyanobacteriota > Vampirovibrionia > Gastranaerophilales > Gastranaerophilaceae > RUG841. Next base: position 8,218 of record JBJEGL010000028.1, read on the forward strand.
ACGGTTTATAAATTTCTTTTCCTGTTGTTACATATTTGCGAAGAACTTCTCTGCCTGCTTCTGCTTCAATTTCTCCGTAAACTTCAATATTTCTTTTGGAAAATTCATTAATCCAATCAGGCTTAAATCCTTCGTCAAATCCCGTAATTTTTTCAACGTCAGCAGAATTTACACCGTAAAAAACTCTTTTTATTCCTGACCACATAATTGCTCCCGCACACATAATACAGGGTTCTGCCGTTACATAAATTGATAAATCCAAAGGAGCTAAATCGTATGTTTTAAGCTTTTCATGAGCTTGTTTTATTGTATTTACTTCTGCATGACAAAGGCAGCATTGGTCTTTCGCAACAGTATTAGGCATTTTAGCAACCAAATTTCCTTGTTTATCATAAATAGCCGCCAAAAATGGTCCAAAACCATCTTCTATTAATTTTGCATTTTCAGCTTGCAATTCTAAAATTATTTTTCGTGCATTTAAGAATTCTTCTTCAGACAATTTTTTCTTACCACATACATATTCAGCATTTACCATTTTTTACGCTCCATTTATTGCACAACACATATATTTTACACTACGAAAAATTATTTTACAAATTATTTTTTATCTCACTGTATTCTGCTGTTATATGTAAAGCTATAAGTTCTAAAAAACATATTGGTGTATATATTACACTATATGGTCGTTTGTTTCAATTTTTAGGCAAAAAAAATGCTTCACTTATGTGAAGCTTTTGCATCCTAATGGTTTCATTTTGTGTTTATGTATTTAGGAGTTTGTGTGTGTTCGGGATTGTAATGTTAGTTATGACTGTTATTTATGTTTCGTTTGTAAATAAGCTTTTTGAATTCTTAAATCCTATACCAAGAATAGTATAACATTTTTTTTTTATTGTCAATAAAATTAAGTGTATTTTTGACAATAATTTTTAAACAATAGGAATCATAAGGCTATTAGAGCTTTACATTTCTTAACCAAATAATCTTTTGTTAGAGGCATCTGTATAAAATCCCAGGGATTGACTCTGTCATAAGGAATTTCGGAGATTGCTATATTATTAAAGCTTGATATTTTGTGTTGTTTTTCATATTCTTTCATAATTGATTTAAAAGCGGAAGCATTGCCTCCTTGTTTATAGACATCTACGGCGAAGTCAAAGAGTTCTCTTCCTCCTCTTGAAAACAGGGCTTGAATATAGTCCCATTTGACGCCTGATGTATTTATTTTTATACCGATTTTATGCATTTCTTTGGTTAGATATTCGTATTTTTTTTCTAATGATTTTGAATTTTCTTTTTCAACAAATTGAAACGGAGTATGCGATTTTGGTACAAATGTTGAGAAGCCGAAGGAAATATCGAGGCCTTTATTTTCTACTTTAAGTTCTTTTGCGAAATCAACAAGAGCCTGAATATCTTCTTGAGTTTCTGTTGGAAGCCCAATCATTGCATATATTTTTACGCCTTTAAATCCTGCTTGTTTTAAAATATTTACGGCTTGCTTAAAGGTTTCGTTTGAAATATTTTTGTCAATAACGTTTCTAAGCCTTTCGCTTCCTGCTTCAAGGGCAAGAGTTGCATGTTTTTGACCGCATTTTACAAGAGCTTCTGCAATTTTTGGTGTCACTCCGTCTGCACGCAGAGACGATACCGAAAGTTCTATATTATTGTTGTCATCAACTTTGTCTGCAACATATTGGCACAGATATTCAATTTGGGGATGAGCACCTATTGCAGCCCCGAGAAAAGCTATTTTTGATGTATACTTTAACGCTTCATCAATTTTCTGAGTAATAATTTGTGTATCACATGTTCTGTAGGGCGAGTTAATGTGTGCGGTATTACAAAAAGCACATCTTTGAGGGCAGCCTCTCGCTATTTCTATAATGAATGTATTTTTAAAGAAAGAATCTTCCGTTAAAATTGGTGTTGTAACACATATATTTGAAAGTGAATCGGTAGATTTTTTTACATAATAAGGATTCCCTTCCATATCCAACATGCCTTTATCTTTGTCAAAGTATGTAATAGAAGGAACGTAAACTCCGTCAAGTTTTGATAATTCAAGTAAAATTTCTTTTTTTGATTTTCCTTTGTTTTTTCTGATTGTATCAGTAATTTTCAAGGTTTTATTTTCTGCATCACCAAGGTCAATATAGTCAAACATCATGGCAAAAGGCTCGGGGTTTGCGGTTAAAACAGGACCTCCTCCTCCAATTAACGGGAAAGAATCATCTCTGTCTTTTGCGTAAAACGGAATATGAAATTTTTCTAAAATTTTCAATATCGATAAAAAGTCTAATTCAAAAGAGAAAGAAAACAAAAAGACATCAAGATTTCTAATATCTATTTTTGTTACTTTTGTATCAACAAAAATTCTTTCGGCATTTATATTCTCATCCTTATCAAAGGCTTCAAAAACAGTTAAAAAGCCAAGTGCAGACATTCCGAAGTTATATATTCCGGGATAAGATACCCAAAGGTTGAGGTTATTTTTATCAAATGGTTTTTGTTGATATAGAAACGTTTCACTCATTATTTTCAGAGACTCTTGAATTTATTGTTTTTATATACAATTCGTCAAACAAAGTTACAACAGTTGCAGCAATAGCTGGGGCAATGATGACTCCCCAAACGCCCAAAAACTGTGCAGCAACAAAAAAGGAAAAAAGAACTATAAGCGGGTGAAGCTGCATAAATCTACCGAAAACAATCGGACGTACAAGTTGATTGGATATCCATTGAGCAATCAAATAAACAGCTATTGTAGGTATAATCCAAACCCAACCTTTTGTTAAAGCAGCTGCAATACCCAAAATTAAAGCAATTGTCGGACCTACTATCGGTATTATATCTAATATTCCTGCAATTATTCCCAACAATAATGCATATTCTATTCTACATATTGAAAGTCCTACAACTGTAAAAAATGCAACAGTAGACATTGATAAAACTTGTGCGATAATATATCCGCCGACTTTTATTTCTATATTTGTGATAATTTTTGCTGCCCGCCTTCTTATTTTGTGCGGAAATAACCTTAATGTGCTTTTATTAATACTTCCTTTTTCGTAAACAAGATAGAAAACAATCATTACAATGGATAAAATTACTGTTATTGCGTCCAGAATACCCATTGTAATGACATAAGACTTATCAAGAATATTTCCTGCAATTGTACCGGTATCAAGATTTACTGAGTCAAAATTGATAAATGTACTTACCTTTTGTCCCATAATTTGTGCTGTTTTGAGCCATTGAATAAAATTATTTAATGTATCGGGAATAAGCATGAACAAGGATTTTAGTTCTTTTACGGTTGTAATACCAACAGGAATTAAAACAACAATAATTAAAAGAGTCATTGCAGCAAGAATAATAGCAGTTGCTGCGGCTCTCGGTATTTTTTGCGAAAGTTTATCAACAATAGGATTGATAGAGCATGCTATAATAAATGCACCAAAAAACAACATTGCTGTTTCTTTTATTTGTATAATTGCCCAAATGGCAAAAATAGCAAGCAATAAAAATAAAAAATATTTATAATCCGTTTTTTGTCTAAAGAACATATCTTATCCTTTTGTTATAAAGATATTCCTACTGCATCATTTGCTTTCTGAAGTATTTCTTGTGCAACAGGACGTGCTTTTGCTCTACCTTCCGCCAAAATTTGTTTTACTAAATCGGGGTTTTCCGCAAACTGAATTCTCTTTTCACGAATAGGTGCCATTTTTTCATTTATAATTTTTGCAAGCTGACGTTTGCAATCAGCACATCCTCTAAGACCTTTTTGACATTCATCACATACTGTATTAACGGTTTCTGAATCTGAAAATACTTTGTAGTAATCAAATACAACTTCGCATTTGTCAGGATGTCCCAAATCAGTTTTTCTTAATCTTGAACGATCTGTTACTGCTTGCATAATTTTTTTCGTTGTCGTTTCCTCATCATCCGAAATTTTAATGTCATTATAGAAAGATTTGCCCATTTTTTGTCCGTCTATCCCTTTTAACAGCGGGACTTGCGTCATTTTCGGCATAGGTTCGTTGAAAAGATTTACTTTATACAAATTATTAAATCTTCTCGCTATATCCCTTGTTATTTCAAGGTGTGCAAGTTGATCAACACCAACCGGAACATAAGCTGCATTAAATGCCATAATATCAGCACTCATTAATATCGGATAGCCCAACAAGCCGTAAGACATTTGGACATTATTATTTTCTTCACCCGATTTTATTATTTTTATCATATCTTTTAACGTTGGGTCACGTTCTGCCCAATTATTTGGAGTAATCATGCTTAACAGAACATGAAGCTGTGCTATTTCCGGTATTTCAGATTGAATATAGATTGTTGCTTTTTCTGCATCTATTCCGCAAGCAAGCCAATCTGTTACAACATTTATTTTGTCTTCTCTTAGATTTTCTGTCTTGTCAAATTTTGTAGTCAAAGCATGCCAATCTGCAACAAAATAAAAACAATTGTATTCATTTTGTAACTTCACCCAGTTTTCAATAACACCTTTATAATGTCCTAAATGAAGCCTTCCTGTAGAACGCATTCCTGATAATAAATTTTGACTGCCCATTATAAAAACCCTTCTTTTTATTTGACATACTGATTATATAACAAAAAAAGCCGACTGTTTTATACGTCGGCTTTTTACTTATTTATTTCCGGATTTAGAAATTTAGAAAATAACTACAATTTCTTCATCAGGATTTAATGCTGCATTGTTGGATTTGCTCGGAAGAATTAAGTATACAAGTTCATCCGTAACTTCATTAACAATACCGAAAGTACCGCTTACTGCTGTTTTTGCAATATCAACAATTCCTTTTCCAACTGCTAAAACGCCGTTTCCTGCACTTTTAACTCCTGAACCAGGATGTAAGCAAAGAGATTCAACAAATAAATCTGATGCATCATCACCGACTTCTTCAACTCTGTTAGCTGCTACATTAAGTGCTGTTGCACCGGAACGTCCTACAACGCCTGCTACTCTGCCTGTAGCTGAGAAAGGTGCACCAAAGATTCTTGCAACAAAGTTCGGATTTTTCATACATTCTGCTGTAGCTTCAGAAACTGTTGACGGGAATTCTACTTTAGTTTTACCGTTTTTAATTGTTTCAAACTTAACTTTTACTACACCAGGATGATTTAAGCCCGGACGTTTTACTTCAATAACTCTGCCGGTAACAGTTGAACCTGCGGGGAAGCATGTTCCTGCAATTTTAACATCTTTTGTTGTTTTTGCCGTAAATAATTCATTTACGTTTGAATGTTTTGCACTTACTCTGCTGTTTAATTTCATTGTAACAACAGTAGGAGCGTACTTTTTAACTATCGAAGGAGCATTAGGATCTGTTGCAAGTTTTTTGTAGTATGCCAAATCATTTCTTAATGCACTTATTAAGTATGCAACTTGTTGTTTTGAAAGATATTCATCTTCAATAACTTTTTTAGGATCCGGAGTTTGTTCAAGTAATTTTGAACCAATAACTTCTTTTGTTGCATTTACTGACCAAAGAGGAATATATTGAATTTCTTGATTTTGGAATTCAACATTTTTAATATTTTTGATATTTACATCAACGATTTGTGCAATTGTTGCAAATACTTCCGCTTTTGTAACAGGTTGGTCAGGCTTGAAGTTTCCGTCAGGATATCCAATCATAAGGTTGGTATCAAGTGCTGTATAAATCCAGCTTTTTGCCCAATAATTGTTTGCGATATCTTTATATGCAGGCTTTTTAACGGTCTTTCTGTCCGAAGCAAATGTTTCTGCAAGAATTACTGCTAATTCAGAACGTAAAACCGGCATTTTAGGATTCCAATTTACATCACCGCAGTTTGTTTTTAAAACATCGAGTAAGCTGTTTGCATATGCATCAACAAATACATTTTCTTTACCTACAATGCCAACTTTATTAGCTGTTTGAGCAACTTCTCCGCCTACAACATAGTTAGCTTTTGTTGTTGCGTATGATTGTGCTTGTGAACCGAATAATGTCGGATGAGCGTAAGATTGAATTTGTGTTGATTCTGCAGCATTTGCAGATACTGATACAGCACCTGTAATAATTGCTGCCGTTAATAACTTTTTCAAATTTTTCATTTTTTATCTCCTAAGCTATTCGATAATTATACTGTGTCAATTATCATACGAATTTACTTTTTAGTCAACAAAAATTTACAAATTACTTTTATAAAGAGATTTAAAAATCCGGAAACACTTTAAATAAAGATATTTTTGTTTTTTAACTATTTTGTCAAGTTTTTTAATTTAGTTTATAATGATTATTTCGTTTTTATTTTTATCTTTTATAATATTTCTAAGTGGTAAACAAATGATAAAAAAATTATTTAATATTATAATATTTATTTTTTGTCTGTGCGGACTTTTTTGGCTGTTTCAAAATCTTGATTTTGTTTCTCTTTTCACATCAACTTCCGATTTACTCAAGTATGAATTTTTACCGGAACATTTGTGTAAAAGTATAGAGTTACTTAACAATGCTTTTAAATAATTTTCACATGTTTTGTTCTTTATAATAAAATATGATTATGAATAGAATAAAGCAACTTTCCGTAAATTTAATTAACCAAATTGCAGCGGGAGAGGTTATAGAAAGACCTGCTTCCGTCGTTAAGGAACTTGTAGAAAATTCAATTGATGCTGGAAGTTCCAAAATTGAAATTTCCGTTTCAAACGATTGCAGAAACATTAGAATTGCAGACAACGGCTGTGGTATCCATCCGGATGATGTTTATACCGCTTTTGCAAAACATGCTACAAGTAAAATTGCTTCCGAACAAGACTTGTGGAATATTCAAACTCTCGGTTTTCGTGGTGAAGCTCTTGCGAGTATTTCCTCAATAGCAAAAGTAACTTGTATTTCAAGAACAAAAGATTTTGATTATGGTGTTAAAATAATAGCTGAAAATTCAGAAGTTAAAAAAACTGAGACGGGTTGTGCTTTAGGTACTATTATGGAGGTTGAAAATATTTTTTATTCTCAGCCTGCGAGGTTGAAATTTTTAAAGAGCGATAAGACGGAATTTTCTTATATTCAAGAAATTATTATGCAAG
>JBJEGL010000029.1:0-4077 GCA_051875035.1 Candidatus Gastranaerophilaceae bacterium
TCGCTCCGGTAATCATATAAACTTTATTTCCTGCATCTTTGAAAGCTTTTGCAATCAAATAGCATGGTGCTGCACCGTAACCGCCTGCAATACAAACAACTGTTCCGTAATTTTTAATGTCTGTCGGTTTTCCCAAAGGACCCGTTACATCTAAAACTTCTTCGCCGACTTCAAGTTCGGCAAGTTTTTTAGTTGAATATCCGACTGCCATAAATACAACAGTTAATTCTCCTGTTTCCGCATTTGAATCTGCTATTGTAAGAGGAAATCTTTCGCCTTCTTCTTCTACTCTAAGAATAACAAATTGTCCCGCTTTTGCGTTTCTTGTAACATACGGTGCATCTATCGTATATTCATACTGTCCGGGACATAACAATTTTTTTGCAAGAATTTTGTAACCCACTGATTTAACTCCAATTTATTTATTACTTTGATTATACCAAAATAAAGTTTTTTTTTACAACAATATTTATAACAAAAAAAAACGCACATTACAATGTGCGTTGGAAAACGATTAATTAATAGTCAGGAGAGAATTTAGATTCTTCTTCTCTCCAAAGAGTTCAAAACAAGTTTCATTTTTGAATCTTCGGAGATTTTGATATTGGGAAATTCTCCGTCAAATGTCTTCAGTCCGTACTCAACCTCTGCATCAAACTCTTTCATCATATCTGAAATCCGTTGGTATTCTGTTGTATCTGCGCATTTTGTTACTTTTAACGTTTGAGTAACATCCACTTTCATTGATACAGCTTGGCTTGCCATAAAACTCAGGACATCATTCGGTGCTATTTCTGTTTTTTTAGTTATCTCGATTGTCTTCTTCTCTTCTTTATCCCCCAATGTTTCTTTTTTTAATTCCTTTTTCATTTGTGCACTGCGTAGTGAATACAAATTAATTCCGCCGATTAATTCCATCCTGTTCTCCTTTAATCAATCATTTCCCTGACAATTTTTATTTAATTATGATTTTTCTATAGTCAATTTTTTGTTTATTAAATTAATAAAACTTCACATTTAAGGCAAAATAGAAAATTGCCATATAATTTAATTGGTATGCTTTTTCTGCGTAAGTTATTTTATCTTTTTATATGGTATTTATTTGTCATATGTAAGTTGTTTGTGCTGATATGGCATCATTTGCTTACGGGCAAAAGTCGTGCAAGTATTTACTTTAAAAAGAAGGCTGAAAATTTTTTATTCTTTTCGCCGAGAGTATATAAAGTTTTTCCTATGCAAAGTGAGGTTCGGGAAGTTTACCAGCCTGTCAGATTGTTTACAAAAGATATGGTTAGAATTCATGCGGGATTTATTCCCCCTGTCGGAGATGCTCCCGTTGTTTTATTTTTTCACGGGCAATCCGAAAATATCACAAAATGGCAGGAAACTCTTTTATTTATAAAAAGACAGGGGTGGGGTGCTTTATTTCTTTCTTACAGAGGACATTACAAAAGTGCGGGAAGACCTTCCGAAAAAGGTATATACATTGACGCTCAAACAGCTATGGAATATTTAATTTCCAGAGGAATTAAGGTTGAAAACATTATCCTTTGGGGTCGTTCTTTAGGCTCTGCACCTGCTGTAGAAACTGCGTTAAAATATAATGTCAAAGCGGTTGTTCTCGAAAGTCCGATATATAACATTCGTGAAGCTGCTTTATCAATATTTTCAAGGTATATAAAAATTTTTAAGTTTATTGTTTTGAAAAGATTGATAAAATTTCTACTTTCTAATGCAAAATATGTTCAAAAATTTGCAAATGACGAGAAAATAGCCAAAATAAACAGTCCTGTTATAATTATGCACGCAAAAAATGATGAAAAAATTAATTTTGAACAAGCAGTTATGCTTCAACAACAAAACCCAAAAGCGGAATTAATTCTTGTTGATGACGGTTCTCATGACAGTGCTGAATGGTGTTATCCTTACGTAAAAAGTTTTATTGAAAAAATAACGGCATAAAAATGAATTTAGTTACCTACATTATAAAAAGATTTTTACAAACAATACCGCTGCTTTTAATAGTATCGGTAATGGGATTTTTTCTTATAAGAATGAGTCCTGTTGACCCTCTTGCAGAATTAAGATTTAATCCTTCAATATCAAAGCAGACTCTTGAAGCAGAAAAAGTCAGACTCGGACTTGATAAGCCTATTGCGGTTCAATACGGATTATGGCTGAAAGGTTTTGTAAAAGGAGATATGGGTGTTTGTACAACGGGCGAAAAAGTTTCCGATAAGTTAAAAGAAAGAATTCCGAATACATTAATTTTAACAATAACTGTTATATTTTTTACCTGGATAACGGGTATTCCGCTTGGAATTGCAGCAGCACTCAACAAAGGGAAACCTTTGGACAGGGTTCTTACTTTATTTTCAAGTATCGGAATGGCAATACCTTCGTTCTTTTTTGCTCTTTTAATGTTGATTTTTGCCGTTAAAACGGGCTGGTTTCCGACAGGCGGGCTGACAAGTTATAACTATTCTTCTTTAAGTGAATTCGGTAAAATTGCAGATATTGCAAAGCATTTGGTGCTGCCTGTTTTCGTACTTTTTACCATTTCCATTTCCGGTTTGCAAAGACAAATGAGAAGTAATCTTTTAGAGGTTATGGAAAGCGATTATGTAAAATATGCAAGAGCAAAAGGTCTGAGTGAAAACAAAGTAATTTTTAAGCACGCATTGAGAAATGCTGTTAATCCGCTTATAACTCTTTTAGGATTTGAATTTGCCTCGCTGTTAAGCGGAGCTGCGTTAACCGAGTTTGTTTTTCAATATCCGGGACTCGGCAGATTAATTTTAGAGGCTGTTTTAAAGTCTGATATTAATCTTGTAATGGCGTCTTTGATGATTGGAACCATTATGCTTGTGGCGGGTAATTTGTTTGCTGATATTCTTTTGAAAATAATTGACCCGAGAGTTGAGGCATCATAATGAGACAAGACAGTGTTTTTAAGCAAATGATGCAAGATAAATTTACGGCATGGGCATTTTGGATTCTTGTCTTTTTGTATACGGCCGTTTTTTCGGCAGCTTTTATTTCTGCCTATCCGAAAGATTATGCTGACAGGCATGCTGCTTATGCTCCTCCGTCAAAAATATATTTAATAAATGAAAACGGAAAATTATGTAAACCTTATACTTATAATTTTGTTCGCTCCTTTGATAAACAATCTTTTCAGATAAAATATTCCGAGGATAAAAGCAAAAAATATTCGGTTAAATATTTTGCAAAAGGTTATAAATACAAGATTTTCGGAATAATTCCTTTTGACAGACATTTTATAAATGTTGAAAATGGCGGAAAACTATATCTTTTGGGTACTGATATTAACGGCAGGGATAATTTTTCAAGATTGCTTTTTGGCGGACAAATTTCTCTTACGGTAGGCTTTTTGGCTTTGTTTATCTGTTTTCCTATCGGACTTTTATATGGCGGTATTTCGGGTTATTTTGGAGGGAAAACCGATTTTATCATGATGAGAATTGCTGAAGCGGTTATGAGTATTCCGAGTTTTTATCTTTTAATAATTCTTGCTTCAATTTTGCCTGCGGGAATGACAAGCGTACAAAGATTTGCTTTAATTGTTGTTATCTTAGCGTTTATAGGCTGGGCAGGATTTGCAAGAGTAATAAGAGGTATGGTTCTTTCTTTGAAAGAACGGGAATTCGTTACAGCCGCAGTTGCTTCGGGAGCTTCCAAAATGAGAATTATTTTAAAGCATATTTTACCTCAAACTTTTAGTTATGTGATTGTTGCAATAACGTTAAGTATTCCTTCTTATATTCTTGCCGAATCAGGTCTGAGCTTTTTGGGACTCGGCATTCAGCAGCCTGATGCAAGCTGGGGAAATATGCTTAAAGAAGCTCAGGACTTTGTAAATATTACTTCAAGACCCTGGCTTTTAGCTCCCGGTTTTTTAATTTTTGTTGCGGTTTTAGCATTTAACTTAATAGGTGATACAATCAGAGATGTAGTTGATCCAAAAAGTAAGGTAAGATAAAATGAACAGTTGGACAAATATTTTTGCCTCTTCTGATTTTGAATTAGTATTAAGGCTGCTTTTATCAGTGGTTT
>JBJEGL010000030.1:0-4067 GCA_051875035.1 Candidatus Gastranaerophilaceae bacterium
AACAGCTCATTAATATTAATAAAAGAAGCTTCGGAAAGTTTATCATAAAGTGTTTGCATAACTTTTAATTCAACTTTAGCTGTTTTGTCACCTGAGTTAGCAACTTTAGCAGTTTTAGCAATTCTTTTTTCCAAAGAAGCCATATCCGCAAGAGCAAGCTCCGTATTAATAGTTTCAATATCATCAAGAGGATTTACTTTTCCTGCAACGTGAATTGTATTTGCATCATCAAAACATCTGACAACTTGAATAATAGCATCGGTTTCCCTTATATTTGCAAGGAACTGATTACCCAAACCTTCACCTTTACTTGCACCTTTAACCAGACCGGCAATATCAACAAATTCAATAGCTGTCGGAACAACTTTATCCGTATGAACAAGCGGCTGCAATTTCCATAATCTTTCATCAGGAACACCAACAACGCCGACATTAGGTTCTATTGTGCAAAACGGATAATTTGCACTTTGTGCATTTTTTGCACTTGTAAGTGCATTAAATAATGTTGATTTGCCTACATTCGGTAATCCTACAATTCCTGCTCTGAGCATAATTTCTTCTCCTATAATACTTAAAGGGTATTATAAAAATATATCTTAATCAAGTTTACAAATTTGAAAAAAAGGCAATTTTTTGAAGTAAAAATACTTATTATATACATAGAGGAGATTCAAGGAGACAATTTACCATGGCATTAGACAAGATTGCCGCCACACAGATAGGCAAGTTTGGAAGTCTTACAAGTTCGGCTCACGCAAGAAACGCGAATTCAATTTTCGGTAATAATGTAGGTGCCGCATGCTCTTATACTGATTCCTTTAATCAAATTAGCGTTGGTGATAACGGTTCTTACGATATATTTAGTCCAAAAGGCAAAGCAAATATTGAAAGAGAAATGGATATTATTAAAGGTAAGAATACATCTGATGCTTCAAAAACCGAGAAAAAACCAAGAACCTTTGAAATGAATCAAAAAGCATTATTAATGTTGCAAAGAGAACTAAATGCCAATAATCCAAACGGCGTTTCAATAAGTTCATAAAGATTATTGGTTATCTTCATCATAAATTTTTATTCTCGGAAGTTTAGGTAGACCGAGATGGTAAAAAGAAGCGAAAAGTCTTATTAAAATTGTCGCCATAATTGCAGATGTTACGGAAATGAATGCATTTACTCCATTAATATACATGTAATAGTAAAGTGCGGCTCCGACGATTGCTGCTGAAGCGTATATGTCTTTGTATAACACAAAAGGAACTTTTCCTGCAAAAATATCTCTTAGCATTCCGCCGCCGATTCCTGTTATTACACCTACAAAAATTGCTAAAAAAGCATTATCTGCAAAACCGTGTACAATTGCAGTATTTGTACCGGTAACAGCAAATACTCCAAGTCCGATTGCATCAAAAAAATTAACTACATCTCTAAAAAATTTTGAATTTTTTTTAAATTTAACAGCAGCAACGGCAGCAGCTGCAAAAGACAGACAGGATGTAACAAAAGCAACAAAAACGTACAGAGAATTTTTAAACATTGCTGGCGGTATAATTCCAAGGATAATATCTCTTATTGCACCTCCGCCTACAGCAGTTATTACGCCTAAAACAATAATACCAAACAAATCAAAATTTTTCTTTATAGCAACTATTGCACCGGATATTGCAAAAGCAATAATACCTATTAGTTCTATAATAAATATTTCTGTTCCAAAAGTCATAATTCACTCTACTTAAGATAATTATATCAAATCATTATTTTTTTGCTATAATTTAAATATATAGGAGTATTAGTATGAAAAATAAATTTTTACAAAGATTATTTATTTCTGTTTTATTTTTATTAGTTATGTCACCCGTTTCGGTTTTCGCAGCCGTATTGAAATTTGCACAAATTTCGGACATTCATTACCAACCTAAAGCACCCGAAAACGAAAAGAGTTTTAAATTAAAATATTATTCTTTAAAATTTTTAGATGATGCTATGTGTCAAATTAAAAATGAAAAAGATGTTAAATTCATTCTCGTTACAGGTGATGCAGCAGATAAACCAATTGCAGAAGATTTTGATTATATCTATAAATATTTAAATAAAACATCTCCAAAACCTTGGTATTACGTATTAGGTAATCATGATGTTTCGCCTAAAGGTATCAAAAAAGCTGACCAGATTAAATTACTTACGGACAATGGTCAGAAAGGTTTTGCTGACGGAAAGACTTATTATTCTTTTTCTCCGAAAAAAGATATGACATTTATTGCTCTTGACGGAACTTATGAAAATAAATCCACTTCTCAAGGATATATTCCTCCCGAACAATTAAAATTTTTGGATGAAACGATTACGGAAGCTAAAGATGATGTTATTGTAATTTTTTTACATCATCCGATAACATATCCGGCACAAGCTTCGGACCATAATATTATAAATGATTTTGCTGTCAAAGAAATTTTGAAAAAGCACAAGAATCCTATATTAATTTTGGGTGGTCATTTTCATGCCTGCAAAATAGAACAGGACGCTAATATTATCGAAGTTGCATCACCTGCACTTGTTAGTTATCCGAATGCATTCAGATTTATTACAATTGATAACAAAAAAGATAAGACAACATTTATTATTGATTACAGAGAAACAAACTTGAAAGATATCCAAAAACTTGCAAAGCAAAAACTGACCTGGGGACATAAATGGGTATATGGTAATGCTTCAGATAGACTTACAACAATTGTTATAGATAAAAATGCAAATAAATACAGAAATTGAAGCAATGGAGATAAAATAGAAAAATTTTATATCTACATGGCTTTTCAGATATAGAATGGTCTACAGAAATTAATCAAAGTTCGGTTTTGTGGATTTTCGCAATAATAAATGATATAATTATTTTATCTTTAATGTATTTTGAGTTAAGGGTTAAAAATGAATAATAAGTCCTTTTCTGTAAAATTCAGAGGAATACGAGGTTCTTACCCGACTCCTGAAAAATCTTTTTTGGATTTTGGAGGAAATACTTCTTGTGTCGAAGTTAATGTCGGCGGTCATTTGATTATTCTTGATGCCGGAACAGGTATAATTTCATTAGGAAATGAACTTTTAAAAAAACATATTTCGTCTTCTGATGAAATGTTTCGGAGAACCCCGATAAATGCGACAATATTATTAAGCCACCTTCATGCAGACCATATTCAGGGATTTAATTTTTTTAAACCGCTTGGAGTCTTAACTTCCGGAATTAAAGTATATGGATACAGTAATCATGACGAGTCACTTAAAGACGACATCCACACATTGTTATATGGAAAATCCTTTCCACTTTGTTTAAATGACATTACCGCCGATTTAGAAATATCCAATATTTCGGAACAAGAAGTTTTAATTTTTGCCCCTAATTCTCCTGTTGCACTCAGAAAGCGTGTCGTTTCCGCTGATGATATAACACCTATCGGAGATGAAGTTATAGTTAGTTGCATGAAATCATTTTCCCACGGTACAGAAGGAGTTATGGTCTATAAAATTGCGTATCGAGACAAAACAATGGTATATGCAACAGACAAAGAAAGTTATATCGGAGCGGATAAACGTCTTGCATTTTTTGCAAGAAATACTGACTTATTAATTCATGACAGTCAATATACCGGAGAAGATTACATGTCTCCTATTGCACCAAAGCAAGGATTTGGACACTCAACTTTTGAAATGGCTATTGAAACGGCACATGCAGCACAAGCAAAACAACTTGCATTTTTCCATTTTGACCCGTCTTATGACGATGAAAAGTTAAAACATATAGAAGCATATTATAAAAATCAATTTGAAGGCTGTTTTATGGCTTATGAAGGTTGTGAAACGGTCTTAATATGAAGAAGTTTTTATTTATTTTTTGTTTATTCTTTTCTGTTATTTTTCTAACAGGTGCAACAGATTTGCACTATGTTATTAATGCTCAGGCAAATGCTTCAAAACATAATAATATTGGGCTTGAATGGCTTAGAGAAAAATATTATTTCGGAGCAATCAAAGAGTTCGAAATAGCAATAAATTTAAATCCGAATACACAGGCAACTTCT
>JBJEGL010000031.1:0-15273 GCA_051875035.1 Candidatus Gastranaerophilaceae bacterium
TATACGAACTTCCGAGAATGAAACAAAACAATTAAAAATGTCGAGAAATACATATTTAAAATTGTTCCCTCCTCTTGAACGTCATGCTTTATATCAAGGTGATGCGGGTAACTGTTATATGTTATCTTGCCTTGATTCAATAAATTCCAACCCCCGAACCAGAGAAAAACTTCTCAGCTGTTTTGAAGAAAACGGCGATAAATTGAATGTATCTTTGCCTAACAGCGATTATACTTTTACTATGGATAAGAAAAAAATGCCTGCGGAAATTAAGAACTTTAAGGAACAATATTCTATGGGTTCTGCGGGATTTAAAATTCTTGAACACGTGTATGGTAAAGATGTACAGGAAAAACTAACACAGGAAGCCCATGAAATTTTGAAAGACCAATCTCAGAATGCAAAAGGCTTCTTTACAAAGCGTATGTTTAAAAAGCAGCTTGCTGAATTTGAAAAAGAACTTGCTAAAAATCCGGATAATATTATTATTGAAAGAAATATTTCTGACCAAAGTGTCAGTTGGAATGATTCTATCGGTGTTGATTGGCAAAAACTTGATGAGTCTTCTTATAATAAACAATTCACAAGGGCGTCCGACTATTATAGAGGCAGAGGCGGGCATGAAGAATGGGTTCTTCAACGTTTCGGATTTGAAAATCCTGAAAAAATCTTTGATTTAACTTCAGAAAATGAAGAAAAAGCAAAGGATTTACTTTTTAATCCCAACAATAAAGATAAGTATGTATTTACGGCATTTAGCAGCGGAAACGGTCAAGACCTCGGAGTAGAAGGTCTGCTTGATGAAGATTATGGCGTTTATACAAGACACTCATTTTCCGTAAAACCAAAAATTGATAAAGACGGAAATAAACTTTTACATGTTTCAAATCCTTGGAACTCAACACAAAGCAGTGTTATGACGTATGAAAAATTTTCAGAACTTTTCACCGGATTAATTTTTGCAAAGGCAGATTAAAAATGCTGTCATTAAGATTTTATTTTAATGGTACTGTCGTATCTGCTTTTTTCTGTGACATTTGCAATCAATATAAATACATTTTCCGTTTTTTATATTTAATATTTCTGTTGTAATATATTCAACATCGAAATTATGAATTTTACCGAGTTTTTTAACTCTATTGTAATAAACCATTTCTTGTTTAGGTTCTTCAAGAATTAAAACAACCATGGCTTTTTTACCCGTCATAAGTTGATAGTGTAATGCTTGTCCGATACTTTCCGCCCATTTGTTCGCAAAATCAAATTCTACGGCATGTATATCCGTTAAACAATCAACACGGGTTTTATCCAAGTTTTCAAATTCTTCAATTCCGTCATGAGCAGAACACCAAGCAAGTTGGTAAGACGATTCCGAATGTTTGTGTTTAACATATTTGTATCTTGTTTTTGTCTTGCCATCATCAAAGGCATATATTGTTGATATTGAAAGTATTTCAAATACTAATATAATTAAGGACTTTTTCAGCATAAAATATTCTAAAATATCACTAAGTTTAAATTTTATATATTGAATTATTAGACGAATGCATTCGTCTAATAAAACTAATTTAGCACTAAAATTTAACTATGCAAGACAATAGTAAAAAGGCAACAATCCGGCTTGTTAAGGTGCTTGGAAAAATAATTAAAAAATACAGAATAGAACAGAAGAAAACTATATATAAAATTTCCGCCGAATGTTCTATTCATAAAGATTCGTGGAGATTGATTGAAAAAGGACTCGTAAATGACATCAAATTGTCAAGTCTATGGAAAATTGCAGAGGGATTAGAAATAGAGCCAACTGATTTACTTAACGAAGCAAAGTTAATTTTAGGAAAAGATTTTACTATTTCAGGATTGAATTAGTCTGTGAGTTGGGTTTTAACCCAACGTTCTTTTTATCATACAAGCAGAAATACTCTGAAACGAGTTTAGGGTAACAGACATTATCATACTAAAGAATACAAATTTAGCCGCCTTAACGGAGTAACGTAGATTTTGTTAAAGAAACAATATCAAAAACGGCACTGTTTGAACGAAGTGAGTTTGCCGTTTTGGGGTTGATTTAAACAAAATAAGTTACGAAGTTACAGCGGCTGGTTTTGCGGTACTTTTGCCACCAAAAGTACCTAAGGACAGTAACATTTTTTATTCATTTCTACGCTACTATTTTATAACTTTTTTTGTTGTTGGGTTACGGAAACCTGAAATTTTGTTCAAAGTTAAAACTTTGTCAAAATTAGTCAAACCCAACCTACAGACTTTTTTGAAATAGCAACAATACAATTTTTCAAATACTGAAATTAAAAGCGAATTAAGATAATTTATCGTATTCTTTTCTTATTTCTTGGATATCCTGCCACATAAGCCATTTAGGACTGCCTTTAGTTCGAGCATCATTTCTGAGTAAATATGACGGGTGAAAAATAGGCATCATTTTTGCTCCGAAAGGACCATCAAACCATTTTCCCCTTGCTCTTGTAATACCTCTTTCTTGAGGGAGCATTGTATTTAGGGCAACTGTACCGCAAACTAAAATGATTTGAGGTTTCAAGATTTCTATTTGTGCTTTTAAATATTCATAACAAGAGTCTTTTTCTTCCGGCAAAGGATTTCTATTCTCGGGTGGACGGCATTTGACTGTATTGCAAATATAAATATCATTTCTTGTAAAGCCAACCGAGGCAAAAATTTTATCTAAAAGTTGTCCTGCTTTTCCAACGAACGGAATACCTTTTTGATCTTCCCAATATCCGGGAGCTTCACCGATTAACATGAGCTTTTTGTTTGGTTTGCCGTCAGAGAATACTACATTTGTTCTTGTTTTTGCGAGGGAACATTTTTGGCATGACAAACATTTTTGTTTAATTTCATCTAAATCCTTTTCAAACATATTATAATTATATAATGAAAAAATTTTGTAAGTGGCCTATATACATTTTGCTCCATGCAAAAGTCGTACTCGTTTAACTTCGTTGCCACTTGTTAATACTTTGTTCAAAACATTAACATTTTACTGCTGTTTCACTGACAAAATCTATGTTACTGCGTTAAGGGTTATTAATGTTATTGTGAATGATGTGTTAAGAATCTTTTGTACCTTGAGATATTTTGCCTAAAGCCTCTGTATTATGGAGACATTGTCCTATTGACTGCTATATAAATCACAAAAATATTATCATTCAATGCATTAATTAAGATTATGCTATAAAATTTTAGCAAAAAAAGTCTAATTGCACTTAAATTAATGGTAGGAACAGATAGAAAATAATCTTAAAAAATTTTTATCACTTGCTTAATTTGGTCAAACTCTAAAAAACCTCACTACACAACAAAAAAGACCGATTATTTGCGGTCTTTTTAAATGGTGGGAAGCAATGGACTCGAACCATCGACCTCACGCTTATCAGGCGTGCGCTCTAACCACCTGAGCTAGCCTCCCGTTATGGCTCCTTCATATTGATACCATAGACAAAAAACAAAATCAAGTCCTAAATTTTTTCATCTTTTGCAATTGGTCTCAGAAGAATTATTGAGCTCAAATTAAGCTGTAAAAAGTCATGATGTTCAACTTTTCTATTTGGAAATTCTCTATGAACAATCGTACAATCTTTTATAGCAACAAATCTTTTTCCGCCGTTTAAAATATCTGACAAAAGTCTGTTTTTTCGCCCAGTTCTTGGCATAAATACGTTTCCGGATATTTCATAATCCTTTGTAATTACTAAAATCTTTTCAGACCATATTCCTGAGATAAAGTCTTTTTCTATGTTGTCAAGATTTTGCATTTTTCCTCCATCTCTTTAATTCAATTGGTATGACTGGAATAATGGTAAATATAGTGCCAATGCCAGAAAACATACAATACCACCTATAAAAATAAGCATAACAGGCTCAATCATCTTAGTCAATGTATCTACAATTCTGTCAAGTTCCTCATCTATAAATTTTACTGACTGATCCATCAAATCACCTAATCTACCTGATTGTTCACCTGTTGATATCATAAATAATATCATTTGAGGAAAAATACCGGTCGTTTTTAATGCGGTCGAAAGATGCATACCTTCTTGTACTTTTTTGATTGCAGCTTTTACAGCACTATTCATTCTTGAATTATAAAAAGTCATATTTGCAAGATATAAACAATTTACAACAGGAATACCTGCTTCATATGCAACTTGCAAAACAGATAAAAAGTTAGAAAAAGAAGAATATTTTAACAAATCACCAACAACAGGAATTGTTAAAACAAGTTCATCAATTCTTTTACGGGAAGGTTCCCATTTGAACAAACTAATTGTTCCCCATACTAAAGTGATAACAATAATAGGAATTATATACCAATATACCTTCAAAAATTCACCCAAATCAATACAAATTTGAGTAACGAAAGGCAATTTTTGACCCGCTGTATCAAACATTTCTTTAAATGCAGGGAATACAAACACCAACATAATTAGCACAACAACATGTGCCAATACAACAACAAAAACAGGATAAGCTAATGCAGAAAAAACTTTTCCTCTCGTATCGGCTTCTTTTTTTAATAATTCAATAAGACGAGCTAAAGTTCTTTCCATTTCTCCGGATTCTTCACCAGCCTTAACTAAACCAATATATACAGCACCAAAAATATCCGGATATCTTGCAATAGTATCGGAAAAAGTCGCTCCGGCAATAATTTGTGTTCTTATTTCTCTTGCAAGTAATCTTATACGTCTTGAACCTGCATCCTGTTCCATAAAAATTAAAGATTCAATAATCGGAACACCGGCTCTGTTCAAGGTTTGAAAAGTTGAAGTAAAATCCATCTTTTCTTTTAAAGTCAAAGATTGCAGGGCATGTGAACTCTTTCCGGAACTTTGCCCAGTATCATTTTTGACAGTAGAAATTTCCACCGTAACTTTTGTTGGTAAGAAACCTAAATCTTTAACGCTCTGACGAGCCATCTTGGGGCTGTCGGCTTCAACCTTTCCTCTTACTACTTCGCCTTTTTTATTTAATCCAATATAACTATATACAGGCATTCTTTAATCCTACTCGTTCTACTCGTTTACCGGACCCAATACTCTAACAAATTCATCTATTGTTGTTAAACCGGAAATAATATGGTGCAGACAAGACTGCTGCAAGGTTCTCATACCTCCGCCAATAGCAGCTTCTTCTATTTGAATATCATGAGCGCCCATGGCAATTAGCTTCTTGATTTCTTTTGTAACTTGAAGAACTTCATATAAGCCTAAACGACCAACGTAACCCTCGTCTTTACAATGTTCACATTGTCCCGGTTTATATATTTTCATCTTCATAAAACGCTTTATGTCCTCTTCGTTTGACATAACAAGACGTGCTTCCTCTTCCGTTGGATATGTTTCAATTTTACAATCATCACAAAGTTTTCTTACAAGCCTTTGTGCAATTACTCCGGTTAAAGTTGAAGAAACAAGATAATCCTTTGCTCCCATTTCTATAAGTCTTGTAACCGTTGCTGCAGCTGAATTTGTGTGGATGGTACTTAATACCAAGTGACCTGTAAGTGCAGCAGCAATAGCTATTTCCGCAGTTTCAATATCACGAATTTCACCAACAAGAATAATATCCGGGTCTTGTCTTAACGCTGCTCTCAAACAAGATGCAAAAGTAATTCCTGCTTTTGGGTTTATCTGCGTTTGATTTATACCTTCAATACGGATTTCTATAGGATCCTCAATCGTCATGATGTTAACTCCTTCATCATTAAGATTTCGGACTATTGAATAAAGAGTTGTTGTTTTTCCTGAACCTGTCGGCCCTGAAGCTAAAATAATACCGTTTGGAGCTTTTTTGATTCTTTCTATTCTTGCAAGATCTTCTTTTGTAGCTCCAACAAGTTTAATATTTTTATCAACACTGCCCAAAGATTCTGCTACCGCAAGAATACGAATAACCATTTTTTCTTTGGTTCCGACAGGAATTGTATTTATACGGAAATCATAGCTTTTTTCTTGAAAACGAATAGAAAAAGTACCGTCTTGAGGTCGTCTGTGCTCAGCAATATTCATTTTTGAAACAACTTTTAAACGTGTCAAAACAGAACCTTCTATATTATTGGGAATTTCAAGATATTCTCTCAAAACACCATCAATACGATATCTTACAATATAATGACTCAATCTGGGTTCAATGTGAATATCAGAAGCACGTGCTTTTATTCCGTCTGTAATAATTTTATTAACAAATTTAATGATTACCGAATTATCTTGTTCTAATTCCTTCTCCGCCTGCTCCCATAACGATTCTTGAGCACCGCCGGCTTCATTAATTTCTTGTTCAATTTTTTCAATATATTGGCTTGTTTCTTTTTTAGAATCATTATAATATTGCTTAATGCACTGCAAAAATTCATAGTGCGTAATAAGCATTATTCTTGGCTTTAAACCTGTTAAATATACAATATCATTTATAACTTGTTTATTATTAGGATTAACCATTCCCACAACAAGAGTTTTTCCGTCAAATCTAATCGGAATAACCATATTTAACTTAACAAAGTCATCAGGTAAAACCGAAAGAATACTTTTGCTTAACTTTAACTGTGATGAATCAACGGTTTCAAAACCTCTTTGCGTAGTAAGCACTTCTTTTAAAGCATCAAGTGCAACATAATTCTTTTGAACAAGAACAGAACCAATAGGAGTACCTGTTCTTTTTGATGTGACCAATGCATCAAAAAGTTGTTCTTCTGTAATTAACCCTTTTTCTATTAATACTTCACCAATTTTTTTCTTTGGTTCTGCCGGATTGTTTTTCCCCATAACATCTGACGCAGATACTGTTCCAGAAACCGACAAATTATCTTCGTTTGCAATTTTATAATCGTTACCGTCTTTAGCTGTTTCTGCATTATTTGCCCCGAAAACTTCATCAAAACCTAAATTATAACCTTTTTTTGATACTTCAAGAATTTCTTTTTCGGTCGCAAAATGTTCGTCAACTAATCCTAAAAGTTCTTTAAAATCCTGATCACTTATTAGAGTAAAATTATACCTTGCTGTATGGCTAACTTTTGATTCTATAAGCTTTTTAATGTCCTCTTTATTTTCCTCAGATAATATTAAAACACCATATTGATTATCAATTAAAGATAATGGTAAAAATCCTAATGCAATTAAATCCTCGTAATTAAACTTACGGAGAACCGCATAATCAATTTGATGTTCTAATTCTTCTATATTTTCGTATTTAATAGACATAGCTGCAAAATATTATATCATAAATCTTATTGTAAATCACCAAAATTTTAAAAAGGGAACTTAGTTCCCTTTTTTATTAAATATCTACTGTATCTTCAGCATCCTCAATTAATCTCGGAGTAATCATAATAACAAGTTCATTCTTTTGTTTATTATTTTCAGAATTTCTGAAGAAAACACCAAGTCCAGGAATATCACCTAAAATAGGTATTTTACTAGTGCCTTGAGTATCATTTTCATAAATCAAACCGCCTAAAACAAGAGTTTCTCCATTTTTAACCCTTATAGAGCTTAACGTTAAATTCCTTCTTTCAAGTAAAGTTGCAGCAATATAGTGGTCACCCGCCTGGTCAGTACCTGTTTCAGTAGAATACGGTGTTGCATATTCGATTTTTAAATCCATAGTTACATAACCGTCTGTAGAAATAAACGGAATAATATTCATTTTCATACCTTGGTTCTTACCAATTGTGTATGTTCTTGTGGTAACCAAAGATTCAGTAAAAGTTGTTTCAGAAACTTGTGAATCAGTTTTTTCAATATAATCTTGTGTTAAGTCAATTGTAGATTCTGAACCATTTGTAATAACTATTGATGGTTTCTGCAGTAATTTACCCTTACCTGTTCCTTCAATCCAAGTAATTGTATCCCAAAGTGCCGGAGCGCCTCTTCCCCAAGCATTTACACCATAAGGACCATCAGGATCTTTAATACCGGTATCACCACCAAAGAAGACTAAAGAACCAAGTTGTAATACTCCGTTGTTAAAACTAATCGGCATTGTATTATTTATAAATTGCCAATTATTTTGGAATAATTGCTGACCGCTTTCATTTAATTCCAATACAGCAAACTCTAATACTGCTTGTGCTTGTTTTTTATCATGTAATAAAATAAAATCGTTGATTAATTGAACTTGCTCTTCTGAACCACCAATGATATTTAATGTACCTAAACCGGGGTTATACATAACTGTAATAGGTGTTGAAGCAAGAGAAGCAACTCCTCCTCCGCCTGTTACGGAGTTTTCTATCTTACAAGCAACCGTACCTGCACCTATAGAAATCTCAGGGGCAGCAGCACCCGTATATGTACCAGCAAGCTTTGAAAGTCCTGAATCAGCTGCAGAAGGGAATAACGTTTCACATACCAACATAGCCATTTCTTTTGGCGTAACGTGATTTATTTTATATGTTGTTGCTTTTGGTTTAACATCAATTTTTGGTAAGACATTCATAATCATTTCATAGTCATTATCAGAACCGAAAACAATAAGTTCATTTCTTGAAGGGTTTGTAACAACAATGTCTCCAGAAGATAATCCCGGCTTACCAAGACCAAAAATATTTTTGTTTAAGAATTGAGCAACAGCTGAAGCTTCACAATATTTTACCGGAATAATTCTCATTGATTTTTTAGCAAAATTGCTGCCGGTTGCTTTATCAAGGCTCATTACAATAAGTGTTTTATTATCAATAAAATATGTTAATCCTTCAGATTCCGCAACAAGTGCTATAGCACTTGATAAAGTTGTATCAACAAGATCCATCGTAACGGTACCGTCTACATCGCCAACGAAAATAATATTTAAACCGGCTTTATCGGCAAACATTCTCATAACTTGCTTAACATCAGTATCTCTAAAAGATAAAGTAACTATTGCTTTCCCGTTAGGAATATCAGCAACTTTTAACATTGTAGTATCGGAAGCTGATTTATCTTCAAAGGACCACGACTTAGCTTCTGCCGAACAATACCCCCCGAAAGCTACTAAAACAGAAAGCAAAGCGGTTAAAATTCTTTTATTAAATTTTTCAATCATTGTAACTACCCCTTTTGGTCAGTTTAACTATTTTTTAATGTTTTGTTGAGCCTGCAAATTTGTTTTCTAAATTTGAGATTTCAACAGGATTTACTACTTTTTCCGCATTTAACGGCTGTCCGACAGAAGCTCTGAAAACATTACTGCCGTCTTTTATTACAACTTTATTCTTTGTAATAGAAACTATTTCAAAACCCGCAATATTATCACCAATATTCACAAGTTGATCAGAACCATCTATATTAACTATTGCAGAAGGTTTTATATTGTCATACAAAATACCTGTTACTTTTGTCTGCATCAACCTCTCTAAATCAAGGTTTTCAATACCTAATTCAGGCGGTTCAATTACATCAAAACTATATTTTTCTCTTACCGCATTAACATCTTTTACAGCAGGAAGATTCAAATTTTGTGGTTCAACATTCGGTTTAAAAGGATTTGCTCTGCCAGTATCACCAATTGCAATAGAAACAGTTCCGTTACTTGCCGTTCCTCCAACAACACCTGCCAAAGGCGATTTTGGGGATTTTTGAGGAACTTCCAATCCACCGGGAGCTTCTTCATTACTATTTGCATTATTTGCAGTTTGTTGTTGTTGTTCGTTTGCAGGAACATCAAGTCCGCCTTCTGCAGCGATTTCTTGATTTTCCTCTGAATTCTCTTCAGGATTTTCAGCTATTGTTTCATCCTCAGATTCAACATCAATTGAAATTTCTTCTTCACCTTCTTCAGAACCGATATCAATACCAAGTTCCTCAACTGCTTCAACAGGCGGCTGTTGTTCAGGAACGGAAGAATTTTTGTTTTTCATTGCAGTAAAGCCGATAATCCCGCCAATAATAACAACTAATGCAACTGCCGCAACTACAGCAATTATAATAATCTTATTTTTAGAATTGCTGTCAGTTCCGTCGCTGCCATCATCATCGCCATCGACGTATTCATCTTCTTCACTGTATTCTTCATCAGAATAACCATCATCGGAATAACCTTCGTCATATTCGCCGTTTGCGAAATCTTCAGGTGCTTTTTCATCTTCCGTGTATTCTTCGTTATGCCATTCGTTTGGAGTATTTAACATTTCATCTTCTCATTAGAATATATTGTATCCATTTTATACTACAATAAAATTGTATTGTATAATATCATTTAAAAAATGTAAAAAATTTTTACAATAAGATTTTTTAAATCCCCTGCTTCTACTCATTTATTATATTGTGTTTTTCTTTTAAGAGAAATACTTTTTACAATAATTTAATACAAAAAATGGATAAACCATTTAAAAAAATCCATTTTTACGCTATATATAAGGTTTTTTAAGTCCATACAAAACTTAACATAATTTTTATTTTTTAGTACAATTCAAGGATATTTCTATATTATTATCTATTTATCTGTTAAATTTTAAGATTTGTTACAAAAACTATAAATATAAAATATTTTTATTTTGTTTCACCAGAGAATAAAAAAGAAAGTACAGGCATGCCCGCCCAAAAGAGC
Source organism: Candidatus Gastranaerophilaceae bacterium (assembly GCA_051875035.1). Lineage (GTDB taxonomy): Bacteria > Cyanobacteriota > Vampirovibrionia > Gastranaerophilales > Gastranaerophilaceae > RUG841. The sequence continues at coordinate 10,564 of JBJEGL010000031.1, forward strand.
TCAAAAATAAAAAAATATATAGTAAATCATTACTTAGGAAAAATAATTACGCCTAATGGTGATAGTTTAAAATTTCCGGATTGTATTAAAAGGTTTGATTTTCCTTTAATTCAAGAAGAAGAACTATATTCGGCTGCAAAAGAAGAGAAAAGTGATAATAATTTTAGTATAAATTTAAAAATTGTATCTTTATCACAATTAAAAGAACTTGAAGATTATATATTAAAAAAAGGCTTTAACCCTGTTTCTTCGATTGAAGCAGGAGAAATAATTCATCCTGCAGATTTATGCAAATATAGTGCAGAAGACATAATAATCTATATAAACAATTTTTGTAAAAAATTCGATATAAAATTTAGGTATGGAACACCAAAAACCCTTATTACAAGAGATTTTTCAAGAGTATTTAACACAGCAAAGATTATTTGCAAACAGATAAATCCATACTCTGTTGTAATAAATAATGAAAAATTTTTAAAGAAATTTATTTATGATGAAAATTTAAAAAATATAAATATTGAAATTGGCAACGGAATAGATTTAAAAAAGCAAAGCAATTTAAGTTTCATAAAAAAATTCAGACAAATACAAACTGTCGATTTGTCTGGATTTGAAAGTTTAGAAAATATTCAAAATTTTGTCAAAAAAATAAAAAAGTATATACCTAACAAAAGGTTAACTGTATGCGGAAGTATTTCTATAGAATCAGAAGGGTTATGCCCGCTTAACAACTTACCTCCCGAAATATCGAGAATTAACTGTAGTGCAGCTTGTCAAAAAGGATGTTATGCCATAGAAGATTACAATACGAATAGTGTTTTCCCTTTTATTTCCGATGGATTTTGCCAAATGCATTTATATGAAAATAAAATTCTTGATTTAAGTTCTTATGTAAAAAGTTTTGTAAAAATTGGAATTACAGAATTTACAATAGATATGAGTATATTAAAAAAAGAAGTTGTTGCAGCACTTTTAACAAGATTTCTTAATAACCAAAACAGATGTTTTTTCAAAGAACTTAAAACAATGCCTAAAGATACTTTGTAGCTATTGTTTTTTATTTCTGCTAAAATAAAACCAGAGGTATAAAATGAGTACTTTGGAATTAAATTTAAACTCGCTGGAAGAATTGGCAAAATCTGTTTTGGATATTGAAGCGGATTCAATTTTGAAACTTAAAAACAGAATTAACGGTAACTTGAAACAAGCGGTTGATACAATTATAAACAGTCGGGGCAGAGTTATTGTTACCGGCATGGGAAAATCAGGACATATAGGACGAAAAATAGCAGCAACACTTTCGTCAACAGGAACTCCTGCATATTTCCTTCACCCTGCGGAAAGCACACACGGTGATTCTGGCATCATTACAAGACAAGATGTTGTGATTGCCCTTTCAAACAGCGGAGAAACATCGGAACTGTTAAATCTTTTGCCACTCATAAAACGTTTTGATGTTCCATTAATTGCTTTTGTCGGCAATACAGAGTCTACTCTTGCAAAAAGGGCAGATATTGTTTTTAATGTTTCTGTGGAAAAAGAAGCATGCCCTCTCGGAAAAGCACCTACAGCAAGCACGACAGCTGCTCTCGCAATGGGAGATGCTTTTGCAATATGTCTTTTGAAACAAAGAGGTTTCTCCGCAGAAGATTTTTTACTTTTTCATCCTTCCGGTTCTTTAGGAAAAGGAATATTATATACGGTTGGAGATTTAATGATAAAGGATGAAAATATTCCGCTTGCAAATGAAAATGAATTATTTTTGGATATTATTAAAATAATCACCGATAAAAAATTGGGCTGCGTAATACTTACTAATAATTTAGGTAAAATGACAGGTGTACTGACAGATGGTGACATCAGACGTATTTTAATGAAACACATGAACCTTGATAAACTAATAACAAAAGATGTAATGACACGAAATCCCAAAACCGTGTCGAAAGAAGCTTTAGCAGTAAAAGCTCTTGCACTTATGGAAAAATACTCAATTACAAGTGTCGCAGTATGCAACACGAACAATGAACCTGTGGGAATTATACATATTCACAATTTATTAAAAGCCGGAGTAGCATAAGAATGAAAAAAGAAGACTTGAATAAGTATGCCGCAAAAATCAAAATGGCAATATTTGATGTAGACGGAGTCATGACAGACGGTGGAATGATAATGGACCAGGACGGAAAAGAATATAAAGTCTTTAATGCGAAAGACGGTCAAGGCTTGGTAATGTTGAATAAAGCAGGTGTAAAAACAGTTATTATAACCGCAAAAGAATCATTGATGGTTCAAAAAAGATTTTCATCACTTGGTTTTACAAGAATTTATCAAGGACAAAGAAATAAAGAAAATGCCCTTGCTGACGTTGTTGATGATTACGAATTAAAATTTGACGAAATCGCATATATGGGTGATGATTTACCGGATTTATGCGTACTTAGAAAAGTCGGACTGCCAGCCTGCCCGCAAGATGCTGTTCCTGAAGTAATAAAAGCGTCAAGATTTGTTTCATCAAAAGACGGTGGAAAAGGTGCCGTAAGAGAATTATGCGACTTAATACTCAAAAACAGGGAATAAAAACTCTTTACATAGCAAAAAAAAATATGTTCATGTGTTAACATTAAGGAATAATACACAAAAGAAAGGGATATAAAAATTGGATATTCAAAATAATATAAATGTAAGAAAAACAGATTTTCAAAAAGTGCAAAATAATACAAAACAGGTTAGTAATGCCATTTCTCAAGAAACAGAAAACAATCCCGAAAAAGTTATGGCAGGACTTAATTCTTTGGCAAACATTAACAAAGTTTCTGTCAATAAGCCAGAGTTGAAAAAAGAAGAATTTGCACTAAATCTTTCAACAGAAGAATTGAAAAAACGAACAAGTAAAGATGCTCTTCCTGCAACAACAATGTTAAAACCCGGAGCTCCTGAATACGAAAACCTTGCAGAAGGTGACAAAGAAGCACTAAAACACCTTGTAAAAGCAGGTAAGGTCTTGGAAGAAATACATTTGAAACTTGATAACCCCAACAATATTCCTTTTAGAAGCTATCTTGAAAACAAGGTAGAACAAGGTGATAAAGATGCAGAAATGACTTTGAAACTTTTTAATGCTCAAAAAGGTATGAATGCAATTGATACAGAATCTAACATGGTTGTTCTTGCAAAAGACATGCCCGAACCTGAAGGAAAGGGTTTTTATCCTCAAGATTTAAAAAAGGAAGAATTCCATAACATTCTTATAAATATGCTTGAGAATGGTGAAGATAAAGAAGTTGCACAAATTTTAAATCAACGTTCCGTAGTTGTAAGAAACGGAGAAAAGCTTGAAGCTCTTGATTACACAGAAATATACAAAGAAGATTTTGAAAAAATGGCAGATGAACTCGACAAAGCTGCCGAAACATCTACAAACGTAGACTTTAACGAATACATGAAACTTCAAGCAAAAGCACTCAGAGTAGCTGATCCAATGGCAGATGCATATGCAGATAAGAAATGGGCAACATTGCAAGATACACCACTTGAATTTACAATAACAAGAGAATGCTACGATGATACAATGTCGACAAGTATTTCAGAAAATAAAAAATTATCACAAATGCTTGAAGATAGAGGAATTCAGGTATATCCTAAAGATTCACTCGGCTGCCGTGTTGGTATAGTCAACAAAGAAAGTACAAAAGACTTGCTGGAAATTAAAAAATATCTTCCTAAAATGGCAGCAATGATGCCTTTTAATGACCAATACGAACAAAATATTAAACCTGAAGGCGACAGCAAGCAAACAATGGTTGATGTTGATTTATTAATGTTGGCAGGAGATTGCGGTGCATACAGAGGAGGAGTTACTCTTGCGGAAAACCTACCGAACGATGATAAATTATCGCTAACTATCGGCGGAGGTAGAAGAAATGTTTATCACAGGCAGATAAGATTAGGAACTACTCCGGAAAAAGTTCAACAAAGATTGGATGCAGTTTTAGATCCCGAACAACACAAATACTATAATCAAGAAGCTGACCACTGGTTTACAATAGGTCATGAAAATACACACTCATTAGGACCTACACAAGGACGTGAAAAATTAGGCAAATATCAATCAATAATTGAAGAAAACAAAGCTGATATGGGCTCAATTTCATTTGTTGATATGTTAACAAATGAAGGAATGTATACGCCTGAACAAAGAGAACAAATTCTCGTTTCTTATGCTGTAGACAATTTCCTCAAAGCAAAACCGGAATTGAGTCAGGCACACAGGGTTCGTTCTGTTATGCAAACTCAATTTATGATAAAAGAAGGTGCGATTGAAGTAAATGACGCAGGCAAAGTCCACGTAAATATAGACAAAGTTGTTCCGGCTGCTCAAAAAATGCTTAAAGAAGCAATAAGAGTTCAATTATCACAAGATGTAAATGAAGCAGAAAAATACGTAAATAAATACTTCGTTTGGGATGAGAATTGCGAAAAAGTTGCAGAACAACTAAGAGCAATCAGTCAAAAACTTAACGGAACAATAGAAACACCTCTTGCTGATAAACTCGCACAAGAAGAATAAAAACAAAATATAAAACAGAAAGCTCCCTTTCGGGAGCTTTTTTTGTGCGTATTTTTGTATAAGAAATCAAAAAAATAGTGTCCGGACATTTTATTAACTTTTGTTAAGAATAATATATATTAAAAAGACAATTTTTAGAAGGA
>JBJEGL010000032.1:0-14909 GCA_051875035.1 Candidatus Gastranaerophilaceae bacterium
AGGCTTTTCATTCCCTGTATTATAAGTAATCTTTTTACAAAAATCATTACCTTTGCCGAAAACTTCCCTTGTAATTCTCACAATTTCTTCAGCATGATTATCATCTTTTGCAAAAATCAAAGTTTTTGGAATCCAACTTGGCTCTCTTTCCGGATAAAGCTGGGTAAATAATGCTTGTTTATAGGTTTCCATAACAGTTCTAATCTGATTAGGAGCAAGGACAGTTCTATCAAGAGCATTTTTGTCGTATACAATATCGTCTGACAATTCTTCATACAAAGTTTTTCTGGTCTTTTTATCTCTGACCGGAACAGTAAAACCGGCTTCAACCTTACTACCGTATTCACCTATTTTGGTTTTTATTCTGAATATTTCACAATCAACATTTACTTTATCTATAATTGAACGTTCCAAAGGATATTCCGATACAACATTTTTATTAAAATATCCTAATGTATAAACTGATGGTGTTGCTGTTAAGCCGATTGTAAAAGCATCAAAATATTCTAAAACTTGCTGCCAATCACCATAAATACTCCTATGGCATTCATCAACAATAACAAAATCAAAAAACTCCGGTGGTAATTGCGGATTATACAATACTTCTTTAGGTTTGCCTAATGAGCCGAGTTCATACGCTGAAACATCCTCATTCCGTTCATCATAATCTTCCTCGCCGGAAAGCATTGAATATAGTCTTTGAATAGTTGTTATAACAACTTTTGCATCTTTATCAATCTTATTATGCTGCAAGTGTTGTGCAATATAAACTTCCGTAAATTTTCTGTTCTCGTCTTGAAGTTTAAAATCATCAAACTCTTTTTTTGTTTGTTTACCTAAATTATTCCTATCTACCAGGAATAATATTCGTTTGGCATTTCCGTATTTTAAAAGCCTGTACACAAAATTGCATGCAGTAAATGTTTTTCCCGCACCTGTTGCCATATGAATAAGAGAACGTTTGCAATTTTTAGCAAGCGAATTCTCAAGTCCTTCTATTGCTTCAACTTGGCAATTTCTTAATCCTGTTTTATTTAATCCGGGTAAATGCTTTAAATTATTTCTTAACGTGTCTTTCTGATTCAAAAGTTCAAACAATGTTTCCGGCTTATGAAAAGCAAAAATTCTTCTTGAGCATGCATCAATATCTCGAGAATCAGTAAAATATATTTCTTCTGAGTTTGTTTCATAAATAAATGGTAAAGGCAGCTGCCAATATCTAATTTTTGTCGGCAAGTGTTCAGAATATTTTTGGGACTGATTTTCAATACCGCTTAAGGCAACTCCTGCTTTCTTTGCTTCAATAACACCGCATGCTTTTCCATCTACAAAAAGCATATAATCAGCTTCAGTATTATCGTCCATCAAAAATTCTCTTACAGCAACTCCAATCCCTGCATTACGATTAAAATCACTCCTATCTTGAATTACCCATCCGGATTGAATGAGTTCTTCATCTATTTTTAAGCGAGCTTTTTCTTCCGGTGTCATTCTTACTCCTATGTGTTGATTATACCATAAAATATAAACTTGATTAATATGTTGGTTTGAGTGATAAATACGACACATTAAAGGAGGTCAAGTATGGAAAAAGTCGGATTGAATATTACTCCAAAAGAAATTAAGCAATTAAGTAAATGGGCGGAAGAGATTTATAATATTGCGGTTGTTGTTGATTATTTTTGTGAAACACAGCCGAATAAGGAGGAATGTTACAACTTGGCTCCTGTTGTAAAATATTTACACCGTGAAGCAGATTTACTTAATGCATTCTTTATTGATCACGAAAAAGATGTTGATTTTTAAGGTGCGTTCAAATACCGTTTAATAGCTATTCAAATGGTATTTACAAAATAAATATGTCTTAATGATACAGAAATCATACATTGTACTTGATATTTTTCCAAACGCAATCGATTAATGTGTATGACCGAAAGGAGTACAATATGATTGAAAAAGATTACAAGCTATATGGAACAAAGATTTTAAACTTAAAAACTCAAGAAACCGGCTTATTAATTTGTTTATGGGAAAACAAATTCTCTGATAAGACCGTAGATTTTGCTACCTGCGTTGATAAAACCGGTAAACGATACAACATTGAACTTGATAATATCAGAGTGTTTGAAGATGATTTTGAAAAATAAATTAACCAAAGAAACATTAGATATTTCATATTCTGAATTTAGAAAAAAGTTTGCAATGGAGATTCAGGAAGCATTTGAAAGTTATCACAAAACACAATTAAATAAATATTCCTGAAACTTCAAAGACGACAATTCTATGGAGTTTAATTTTTATTTTGAATTACAGTGGAATTTCAATCATTTTGGAAATTCAAATTGGTATATTGAAAAGATTTAATTTTGAACACTTATAATGAACTGTACCCGAAAAAGTGGACAAGGTTTTATTGTATTTGTTGAGTGACTCGGACTCTCAACAAGTTATTCGATTGTCATTCATAATTTAACTCTGTTTTATAGTTATATCAAGTATTTGAAAGTGTTTTTGACGATTTCGTATCAATTCAACACAAACTTTTATTTTATGCCTTAAAACTTCCGACTAAAATGTCAAACTCGCGATACTTTATGTCAAAATCCCTGATATAAAACATTTACAAACTGTACCCGAAAAAGTAGACAAGGTTTTATTATATTTGTTGAGTGACTCGTACTCTCAACAAGTTATTCGGTTGTCATTCATAATTTAACTCTGTTTTATAGTTATATCAAGTATTTGAAAGTGTTTTTTACGATTTCGTATCAATTCAACACAAACTTCTTTTTTTTTGCTACTAACTTCCGACTAAATATGTCAAACTTGCGTTATTTTCTGTCAAAATCCCTGACACACTGCATCTGTCAAAATCCCTAACACACTGCATCAAACTTGCGATATTTTATCTCAAAATCCCTGATACATTGTAGCAGCAACTGTACCCGAAAAAGTGGACATGTATTTAATGGTATGTGTCGAGAGATTGGAACTCTCGACCTGATATTTAATTGTCATACACAATTTAACTCTGTATTAAAGTAATATCAAGCCTTTTGATTATACATTTGCCCCTTTTGTATCATTTAGACACATATTTGTTCAAGTAATCGCCTAAATCATATTTCCTTTTTATAGAATCATAAGTCATTCTGCGGATTTTGCCTGTTATCGGATAATCAACAAATGCTCTATCGTGAAGTCCTGCTATTGCCCACAAAATTCCTACATACCCGTTCGCGGAAGGTGAATCATAAGCATATTTATCATTAAGATATATTGCCGTCTTTAGTGATTCTTTGGGCGAAGGAATCCACTCTAAAATCTTTTTTGCCCAATACATTCTCAGATATCCGTGTATTGTACCTTCGCTTATTAACTGTATTTGTGTCGCATTCCACAATTTATCGTGCGTTTTTGCTTTTTCTAATTCTTTAATAGAATAAATATATGGTCTAATATCGTATTCGTGATTTTCTAATGACAATCTTGCCCAATTTGGAATACTTGTGAAGTCTTTATAATTTTTAGAATACAAACAAAAATTATCTGCTAATTCTTTTCTTACAACAAGTTCCTCTAAAAATACCTCTTTATTTATGTCATTTACCCCTGATTTTATAACCTCAAGTGCGACTCTTTGACTTGATATAAAACCCAAATTTAAGTATTTAGATAAACCTGACAGCACATTTTTTGAAATATCATTTTTGTATTCAGCGTAATATGGCAGTTTATTTTTAATAAAATCTTCTAAAACATAATCCGCTTCAACTTTTTCTGTTTTTAAATTATCAAATTCAGTTAAAAAAGGGTAAATTTTATAGTAGATTTTTCTGCGCATTGTTGCGGCAGAGTATTCTTGCTTATTAGAAACAAATCTTGCGGGGATTATATTATGTCCGTCAATTTCGTAGATTTTAAAATCCGCATTTTTTAGATAATCTCTTTTTAAAATCGGATTAAAATCAAAAATTATCAAAGCCGGTCTCAAATTTTTAATAATTTCAGCCGGAGATTTTTCAATAATTTCAAAATCCAAACCAATTTGCCTAAATTGCTTTTTTGCTTGAATAATTTGATTGTCAATAAAAACTTGTTTTGGTTGGTACTCATAATTAACTTTCGGATAAATTATTTTTAAGGGTAGAGATAGTTCTTTACTTTTTTGAATAGCAAATAGGATAGCAAAATTGTCTTTGGCTCTGATTTCTCTTTCACAGAGGTAAATAATTTCACCATATTTAATCGGTTTATTATTAAGCTCAAAAATCCTTGCAGGATTAATGATTTGCTCTATCTCAAAGTCAGTCGGAATATAATTTAAAAGGGTATTTTTAATAATTCTTGGCATTTAAAGATTTTAAAATACCAGATTAAAAAATACATTCGCCAAACTTCCGAGGGGTAAATATAATTAGTTTTTCGTCTTAACTTCCGACTTAATATGTCAAACTTGCGATACTTTATGTAAAAATCCCTGATACAAAACAGCCTGAGCTTCATCAATATCGCAGAACATAACTATATCTTCAAAAAGTGGACAATGTTTTATTGTATTTGTTGAGTGATTCGGACTCTTGACAGGTTTTTCGGTTGTCATTCATAATTTAACTCTGTTTTGCAGTTATATCAAGTATTTGAAAGTGCTTTTGGCGATTTCGTATCAATTCAAGACAATTACTTATCCAGCAGCCAATCTATAATATTAATTATTTTTATTCCGTTTTCATCTGAATTTGCAAATAACACATCTGTTGTTAAAACTATTTTTTCATAGTTATCTTTTATTGCTTGTAATGGTGAAAGTTCTCTCAGTCTTGTTTCCTCAGACATCATTGTTTCAGTTACCTGTATATATTTTTTTTCGGAAGACGATGTTGCAATAAAATCAACTTCTTTATCATTTACTTTCCCGATTGAAACATTGTAACCACGATTATTGAGTTCCAAGAAAACAATATTTTCTAAAATATGACCTCTGTCCCTGTTTCGATTACCGAGCAAATAATTTCTTAAGCCAATATCGACCATATAATATTTACCCTGCGTTTTCAAATATTCTTTTCCTTTAGTGTCATATCGTCTGATGCCATAAAAAATAAAAGCATTTTCAAGAAATTTTATATAATTATCAATAACTCCGGTTGTTGTACCTTTTGTAATTGAATTATTGCTCACAAGTGTATTTTTTATTTTATTTGCAGAAACAGGATTCCCGATATTATCCGCTAAAAATAGTGTTACCTTGTTTAAAAGAGCGGAATCTCTAACACTTGCCTGATTTATTACATCTTTCATTATTACAGTAGAAAAAATACCGTCTAATGCCTGATTTATCATCTGTTCATTGAGGTTTAAATCTTTTAAACCCGGCATTCCACCAATTTGCATATATAAATTAAACTTTTCTTCTTTTGTTTTTCCGTCTAAATTATAAAAGGTTAAAAACTCTTTAAAAGATAAAGGCTGCATTTTAATTTCCACATATCTTCCCGATAAATATGTAGATAACTGCGAGGACAACAAATATGCGTTAGAACCTGTTATGTAAATATCAACATCAAAATCAACCCTGAAAGAATTTATAGCAAGTTCCCAACTGTCTATTTTTTGAATTTCATCAAATAAAAGATAGATTTTGCCCTTTGTTGATTGAATGTTGTTTTTAACCAACTCATACAACTTTTTATATGTTAATCCATTATACTCAAAAGATTCAAAATTTGCAAAAAATATATTATTTTCGCTGATATTTTGAGATTTTAAATAATCAGCAAATAAAGTCAGCAATGAAGATTTTCCGCATCTTCTTATGCCCGTTATTACTTTAATCAGGTTTTTATCTTTAAAATTAATAAGTTGATTTAAAAACACAGGTCTGTTTATCATTTTTACCTCTGCTTTATTATACAATAAAACTTACAAAAATTCAACAGTTTTTCTTTTATAAAAGAAAAACTGTTGGACAAAAAAGAAACTTCCGACTAAACATGTCAAACTTGCGTTCTTTTCTGTCAAAATCCTTGATACATTGCAGCCGCCTGCAAGTCTTACTGACTTTTGCCGTCAAGCCTTCGCACTCTGCTCAGGTATCGCTCGAACTCTTTTAACAGAGCTTCTCGGCTCACTCTCATAAATAAAAGCAACAACCTGAACGGCTGTTGCTTTTATTTGGACGAGAAGAGACTCGAACTCTTACACCGAAGGCGCCAGTTCCTAAGACTGGTGCGTCTACCATTCCGCCACTCGTCCATATCTAAACAATATATCAAAAATGTTTTTCGGTCAAATCTTAACTTCTATTTCAAATGTACGATTCCACGGAAATTCATATCTAATTTCATATTTTGTAGTCTTTAAAAACTCCCTAACAGCATTTTCATAAGCCACAAAAAGAGCCTTTATTTCATTTTCATTAGAAATTTTTTCTACTTTAATTTGCTCCCTCAAATTTGCCTGATATGCCCAATCATCCAAAAATCTTACCGTTTGAAGTTTATTAAAAGCTGTTTTATCAATATTTTTCGCAGTAAATGCAGAAATTGCCGCTGAAATCGCTGACCCAAGAGAATTTCCCGTTGTATTCCAGCCTGCATATCCTAAAAAATTATCCGATATCGTTTTTTCCATTAGTCTTTTTACAAAATTATTATCTGCTCCGTTTGCATTCAAAACATCAACAACAAAATACGGTTTATCAAATTGCTCTATTCCTCCGTCAAAAAGAGGTACATCCACTTTCATAACAAGTTCACCCTGTTCTTTTTCAAAATTATTTACATACAAAATCATATCTGCATTTTCCACCCCGGATATTGCAGCACCGGCTGTTTCTATTTGCGAAATAACCGATTTTTCAAGCGAAATATCCTCATATTTTGAAATATTCTGTATAAAATCAGGTTTTGTATAAACAGGAGCAATTTTTACCTTTTCTCCGTCCGAAAAACATCTTGCCAATAATGTCAAAGGTATTTCATCCGCTCCGGTTTTAACAAAAACTTTCTTCCTCGTTTCTGCTTCAAATTCAAAATATTTAGCTTCCTTCACGTTTAATCCGAATTTTGCACAATCATCTTTTGAATATATTAATGAATCAATAAGCCCATCATCATAAAGTTTTAAATACATTTTATTAACTTCAAAATTTCTTGCTCTTGAAGCGAGCCAATCTATCAATATTTCTTTCGGAATTTCCACTGAAAGCTCAAAAGCCCTTCGTTTAGCTTCATCATTGCCTTCAAGTTCCGCCCTGTGAAGATTGTAAGAATATTCAAAAATTTTCTCCCCCCAATCTTTCCAGTACTCCTTTTCCTCTTCATTAATATTATTATTAGAAATTCGCATAATACTTGAGAATAAAAATGTTTTACAATTCCTCTTTTTTAATAAAATATTACGCAACCGCAAAATTTTTTGCTCAATTTCCTCAATATTTGCATGTGTCCTTCTTGAAGGTATAAGTCCTCCATAAATAAGCGTATCTGCTGAAATTACAATATAATCAACATCTTGAATATCTTCAAGCCATTCAAATATAGCCTCAATATCCGCATTTTTTGTTAATGAACCTAAAAATTTTCTATTGGGCAAAAAAAGTTTTACTTCTGGATTTATATTTGCCGTAAGTATTGGAAGTGTATAACAGACAGGTCTGTTATCAATCGGAATCAATGCTATTTTCTTCATTTTTTACTCCGTTTAATTTATCAGCTATAACCGTTAAAGATTTTAAAAATTCCGCTTGGAATGTTTTGGGCAAAAGAACTTTACAGTTTTCACCATATTTTAAAAGCCTTCTTATCAATTGCTTTCTATCTTCACCGCAATTAATTATTACTTTTTTATTATCCGAAAATGTTTGAATTCTTTCACAATCTCTCAAACGATAATTAAATGCTAATCTGTCATAAACTTCAAATACTACTGTTTCTGTTATTCCGGAAGACTTTACCTTGACGGGTAATATCTCTATTTTTTGTAAATTATCCGTTAAAATCTTCATTATGCTTGCATCTTGCGGTTTATAAACAATCAAGTATATATTTTCGTTTTCTATTTTAATATCTTTAGGCTCTACAATAAAAGTTTCATTATTATACTTAATTTTTAATTCCTGTTTTAACGATACCAATTTTTGATAATATTGAGTTTTTTGAGCAAAAATTTTTTGCTTCGTATTCATTCTTGAATTCGTAATTTTCTTAAGGAATACGGCTTTATCTTCCAAATGCAAAAACTTAAATATATTTGTAAAAAATAAATCAAAATCTTCTTTATCACTGCTGATACAACAATTATTGAAATTGTTATATATCTGAAGAAGCAAATCAAATTCATGCCTTGAAAAACTGACAGTTGATATTGAATTACATAATGAATATTTTTTACCTACTTTTTTAACTTTTAATCCTGAAATATAAAGCGTATTTATGTATTTTAAAAAAGTTTCGGTTGCCTCAATATTTTTAAATTTCTCTTGACTTTTTTCGTAAATATTATTTAAACAAATATCATCTTGAGTCAAAAGCTTTAAAAACTCCAATACTCTTACACAAGAATTGTGCCTTTTTTGTGAGTTAAACATCCGTATACCTCTCAAACATCTTTTTAATTTTTGAAGCAAGAATTTCTTTTGTATGAGCCGGTTCTAACAGTTCAAAACTTTCACCAAAAGATAATAATCTTTGCATAAATTTAAATTCACTTTTAACTTTATATTCAATAGTAATGGAGTTATCATCTTTTTTTATTATTTTTTCTTCTTCATCAGCTTTAAAAGTTGAACAATCTTCTCCAAAAATTCTATATTTTGCATTGTAAAAAGTTTCATTTCCTTCATACAAAGCAGGTTTTATACTGTCAACAGAAATGATTTTTTCCGCATTAAAATAAGCATATTTTTTTCTTTTATAATACCAGGCCCATAAATATAATCTGCCTGAATAACAAAATACACTATCAACCATTATATTAATAATATTTTGATTTTGTTTAGAAGAAAAATAATGAATAATTACTTCTTTATTCTCTAATTTACCGTTTTTTAAATATTCTATAATCTCTTTTCTAATTTTAATAAAAGGCTTTGAATGATAAAATAAATCCTTAATTTTTTCATCCATCGTCATTTCTGCAATTTTGTCATACAAATCATTTATATCAATGACAGTTTTCCACTCATTATCGGCTAAAAAATAATTTCTTATATTTAATAAAATATTTATCTGTTTTTCGGAAAGCTTTAATCCAAAAGGATGATAATGCAAAATATACTTGTAATCATTTGCGGGACATGGTCTTGAGATTTCACAGCCTACCGCTTTTAAAGAATTTAATGTAGCACGAAGTGTATCATCAGAAACAGACCTGCTTGTTATTTCATCCTGCTTTAAATTTTCAATAAGTTCCTGATGCACGCAGGGCTTTTCAAGGAGCATCTTCAAAATTTTAATTGCTCTGTATGCAGTAATATTTATTGCGTTAATTTTTTGCTTTTCAGATAAATTAATTGCTTCCATTAACTCAAATCCACTATACTAACTCCATCTCCGCCTTCCGCATCTTCTCCCGGACGAAACTTTGCAACATAAGGGCTATCTGCTAAATAATCTCTGATTGCTTTTTTTAATACCCCGGTACCATGTCCGTGAATAATAGTTACATGCATCAACCCAGAGGAACACGCTTTATCAAGATAATTTTCCGTTTCCTGCATGGCTTCCTCGTATCTATATCCTCTTAAATCCAATGTATAAGAAATATCGGTCCTTACAAAACGTTCAGGTTTTTTGTAATGAACTAAAGGCTGTGTTTTGGTTTTCAAAAGATTTTTATCAAAAGCGGCAAGTTTTTGGATGGGAAGAGTCGTTTTCATATTTCCCATTTTTATTACCGCTTTCCTGTTTTTATCTGCAAAACATACAAATTCAGCTTCCTGATTTAAATCTTTTATAATAACCTTATCGCCGGAAGAAATTGTGTCATTATCAATATCTTTGTATTTTTCTTGAAGTTCATCATATTCTTCTGAAAGTTTATCGTGAAGTTTTTTTCTGACAAGAGTACTTTTTCTGATTGCATCCATAGCATTTTGTCTTGTTTCGTTTTCTCTTAACTTTTGGAGAATTTCCTTGATTTCATCTCTTGAACTGTCAAATGCCGACTGAGTTTTCTTTTTGTATTCCGTTATTATTTTACGTTTTTCTTTTTTAAATTCCTCATATTGTTTTTCAAGTTTTTGCTTTAATTCTTTTGCTTCTTCAAAATTTTTTAAAGCTTCTTCTTCTTTTAAAGCTGCTGTTTCCCACATTTGTTCAATTTGTGAAAATTTTTCAATAGTCTTTCCTGAAGTTTCAGAATAAATTTCTTTTGCCCCTTCAATAATTTCTTGTGATAATCCAAGATTTTCGGCAATTGCAACTGCATTACTGCTCCCTGAAATTCCTTGAGTAAAATGATATGTCGGTTTAAGTGTTTCCGTATTAAAACGAACACTTGCATTTTCAAAACTTTCTCCTGAAACGGCAAGATTTTTTAAATCTCCGTAATGAGTTGTAACAACCGTTATTGCCTGCTTTTTAACAAGATTTTTTAAAACTGATTTTGCAAGTGCGGCACCCTCTGCAGGGTCTGTTCCCGAACATATTTCATCAATTAAAATTAATGTTTCATAATTGGCATTATTTGTCATTTCAACAAGATTTTTTACATGAGAAGAAAAAGTTGAAAGACTTTGGATAATATTTTGCTGGTCGCCGATATCCGCATATATCTTTTTAAACGGATATATTTCCGCTTTTGTACAGGGTGTGTGCAAGCCAGCTTTTGCCATCAGAACACACAGCCCGATTGTTTTTAATACTACCGTTTTCCCGCCTGTATTTGAACCCGTAATGATTGTACAAAGATTATTTTTTCCCGCGTTAAAATCATTTTCAACAACTTTTTCGCATACCCTCATTAACACAGGGTTTTTCATGGATTGTAAAATAATTTTCGGTTCATCCGTTATAATTGCCGGAACTCCGTCCGTTTTTTGAGAATATTTTCCTTTTGCAAAATGAAAATCAATTTCTGCAAGAATATTTTGTGAAGATAAAATTTGTTCAAAATATTTACATATTTCTTCGGAAAATGCACGCAAAATTCTTTCTGTTTCAATATTTATCTGAATTTCAATTTCTCTTTGCCTGTTATGAAGTTCCGTAAGTTCTTTAGGCTCAATAAAAAATGTCTGTCCCGTTGCAGAAACATCGTGTACAATTCCTAATATTTTGTTTTTAGCTTCCGCTTTTACCTGAAAAACCGTTCTTCCGTCACGCTGAGTATAAACCGTATCTCTAAGGTCGTTTGTAAAATCCGAATTTGAAAGGAGTCTTGTTATTGCGGATTTTATGTCGGAATGAGTTTCTTCTAAACGGCGATATAAATTTTTAAGTATGGAAGATGCACTTTCTTTTACATTAAGAGCACTGTCAAAAGTATCAAAAACTTTATCTTCAAATTCTTTTAAAACAAATAATTCTTTTGATTTTTCAGCAAGATTTGATGCATATTCAGAGTTTTTTTCAAGAAAATTTTTTACAAGTCTTGAATTGCTGAGTAAACAGGCAATATCCCATATTTCCATTGCAGAAAGTTTTATATGACTCTTTGCATCCTTCAAAGATTTTGTCATATCTGCAAAATTTTCAAGCGGAAGCTTTAATTCCATATCACATAATCGTCTTGCTTCTGTTGTATAAATCGTTTCCCGCTCAATAGTGTCTTTATCATCATATGTTTTTAATGCTAAAGTCAACAATCTGCCGGGTTCACTTACCGCATTTTCACTGATGTATTGTATTACTTTATCAAATTCTGTAACTTCTGCAACTGATTTCATAATATAAATTATATGACAAATCATTTTTTGTTTTTAAGTTTTTTCAATATGTATTCTTTAAAAACCTTAACAATTTTTAATTTCATTCAAATCGTGGTAATATAAACTATTATGAAGAAAATTATGCTCTGCTATCCTCCGGGGGATTTGTCCAGAAAAATTAAAAACAGATATAAATTCGGTACTCTTGACGTCTTGCCTTACACAATGAAGGCATGCAACGATTTGGGTTATATGGCTGCCATTTTAAGAAATAACAATCATGAGGTATTTTTAAAAGATTATAAAATTGAAGAAAATACAGCTCTTGATTTCCTTGATGATGTATTAAAATATTCTCCCGATATGATAGTTCTTTGCACTTCTTTTGCAAATATTTTTGAAGATTTAAAACTTATAAGAATGATTAAGTCCTCCTGCCCCGAAATTACTCTTGTTTTAAACGGAGATTTATTCTTTGATGCTTCAAATGATTTGCTGTGCAATTTACCTCTCGGCGGAGTTGATTATTTGATTGGTTCGGATGCACCGTTCGTTTTACCTCTTTTAGTTAAAGGTCATTTTGAAAACCAAAATATGCTTTATCAAATTCCGTTTATAACAATTTGCAAAAACGGTTTAATGCAGAAAACAAATTTTCTGGCACCGCATGGTGATATAAATGATTTGCCTTTCCCGGCAAGGGATTTAATGAAAAATGAACATTATTTCCGCCAGGATAATTTAACAGTTACAGCAACTATTTTAACTTCTAACGGATGTGATAAAAATTGTTTATATTGTAGAGAATATATTTCAAACGGAAAGATTTGCCACATTCGTCCTGCTGCAAAAGTTTTTGAAGAAATGAGCGAATGCTATTCAAAATATGGCATTACAAATTTCTTATTCCCTCTTGATACATTTACTCATAGTGAAAAATGGATGGAAGAATTTTGTGATTTAATCCTTGAATCACCTATGAACGGTAATATAGAGTGGATAGCAAATGTTAATATTGCAACATTTACGGAATATATGGCAGAAGAAATGAAAAAATCAGGTTGTTCAACTGTTATTATGAGATTTGACTGCGGAACAGACGATTCTCTTATAAGATTAAATAATGATTTTTCTGTTGATGAATGTTTTAATGCCGTAGAAATTGCCGTAAAAGCAAAATTAAAAATATACGGATTATATTCAATGGGATTACCGTGGGAAAATTTGGAACATCTTGCAGCTACAAGAAAAATGATGCTTAAAAATTGTACTGATTATGTTTCTCTTGCTCTGCCTGTTCCTTATCCCGATACTGATATTGAAAAATCCTTTAGGGATGCAAATATCTTGCGAGAACCGATTATTACAAAAGACGGTCTTAAAATTCCTGCTCTTGGTACTAAATTTTTACCGCATAAAGTAGTCAGAAAATACAGAAGAAATTCGCTTTTATGGTATTATTTGAATCCTAAAATGTTCTTTAAAAAATTAAAAACATTGAAGGAAGACCCTGAATTATTTATCTCTTATATTAAATATGTTTGGCAATTATTTAGAAATAAAAGACATTAAAGAATTTTAAATATATGATTACGGATTGCAATGTAAATGCTGAATATATTGTTTTTGCCGATTATGATACGTCGGTAAAATACGGTACTGCTTCATTTTTTGCAAAAATAAAACAAAATTATGAAAAATTTAATAATTTAGGAAAAATAAAAATGCAACCATTTGGAACAGTAAAATCAACCGGAGAGAAAGCTTATCTTTTTACTATTGAAAATAAAAACGGTATAAGTATTGATTTAACAACCCTTGGAGCAACAATAACCGCAATCAGAGTTCCCGATAAAAACGGAAAAATTGTTGACATAACTCAAGGATATACTTCCGCCGAAAAATATACCGATTTTCCCGTAGGTCATGCCGGAGGAACAATCGGACCTATTGCCAATAAAATTGATTTCGGAACTTTTGAAATTAACGGAACAAAATATAAGCTTGAAACAAATAAAGATAATGGCAGAACTCATTGCCACGGAGCATCTTACGGTATTGATATTAAAAACTGGAAATATGAATTAATTGAAAACGGTGTTAAATTTACACTGCAAAAACCCGACGGGGAAGGCGGTCACCCGGGAAATGTTGATATAAGCGTTTCATATAAACTTACCGACAAAAATGAATTAAAAATTATTTATACTGCAAAAACAGACAAAGATACAGTTTTAAACCTTACAAACCATTCCTACTTTAATCTTGACGGAGAAGAAAATACACGTGAAGGCTCTGTTTTAAACCATATTGTTTGTTTACCGAATTCATCAACATTTACGGTTAATAACGAAGTTGCCGTTCCGACAGGTGAAATCAAAAAAGTTGATAATACCCCTTTTGATTTTAGAAAGCCTGCTGTCATAAAAAACAAAATTAATGAAAAAGACGAACAATTAAAAATCGGTGCCGGTTTTGACCAAAATTATTGTATTGACGGTTATGACGGCAAAAAATTAATTAATATTGCAAAAGTAACCTCAAAAAATACAGGTATTGTTTTGGATGTTTCAACAAATCTTCCGGGATTTCAATTTTATACCGCAAACCATTTAGGAAAACCTGTTCAACCCGAAGGAAAATCCGGAAAAAAATATGAAAAACGTTCTTCTTTGTGTATAGAACCTCAATTTTTCCCTAATGCCGTTAATATTAATGGGTTTGAAAGTCCGATTGTAAAAAAGGGAGAAAAATTCTGTAAAGAAATTGATTATACTTTTTCTGTTGAAAAATAAATTGTGAATTTATTATCCGTCATACCGAGGGCTAACTTTTAAGATTGGTTACTTCGCTACCGTTCAATGTGAGATAGATTCTTCGGCTAAAGCCTCAGAATGACAACTACTATGTCATTCTGAATCCATTAGCTTTTCGGGGATGAAGAATCTTTTTGCAATAAATTAAAAATGGAAAACGGATAATTAAAAATTACAGATACTTCGGACAAAAAATGTTATTTGTCCTCAGAATGACAGTC
>JBJEGL010000033.1:0-3987 GCA_051875035.1 Candidatus Gastranaerophilaceae bacterium
TATCAAGTTTTTCAATCGGATTAGAAATGACTTTTGTATTTTTATCAAACTTCATTACAGAATAATTATTATTTAGAGAATTAACCGCTCCGACAATCATTTCAACACACTTTCTTTACAACACTTGATTTAATAAACTTATGTCAAAAATTAAATTGCCTAATTTAAAAAATTCGTAAAAATTTTGTTACATTATTAAACAAACTATTATGAAAAATAATAATTTATTGCGATTTAAATAAAATCGGTATAATATAGAAAAAACAGTTAGAAAGAAGGTTTATGATGAAAAATTTATCAAAATTATTTACAATTATTTTTATTGCAGTTTTATCTGTTTGTACGACTAATAATATGGCAATATCCTCACCGAATAACTTTACTTATGCAATCGTTGATGTACAAAAAGTCGTAGCATCATCGAAACAAGTTGCTGCATTAAAAAACGAACAAACAGCAAAAATGAGAGAATTATCTCAATTTATACAAACTGCAAATAAAAAAATACAAGACGAAAAAGACGCCCAAAAGAAAGCTGCTCTTGAAAAGAAACTAAACAGTGAACTTGCAATAAAAAAAGCGGCTATTGAAAAAAATTATGCAGCAAAACTTGAAGCAATTGATAAAAATATTTCTGCTATTATTATGTCAAAAGCAAAGACAAAAGGTTTTGACCTTGTTCTTGCAAAAAGTGTTGTTTTATACTCCGGAACAGGTGTTGATATTACAAATGAAGTTATGCAAGCTGTAAAATAGCAACAAACAAACCAAAAAAAAGCCCGTAAATACGGGCTTTTTGTATAAAAAGCTGGAAAATATATGAAAGTTATTAGTAAACAAAAAAACAGTAAAATGTGCTATATTTGCGGAATGGAAAATGATAACGGTTTAAAAGCACAGTTTTATAATATAGAAGACGGCAGTGTTATGACAAAATTTATGTATAAAAAAGAACACCAAAGTTTTCCTGGCAGAGTTCACGGCGGACTGCTTGCCGCAATGCTTGATGAACTTGCTTGCCGTGCATACTGGGTTAACGATGAGTCAACACTTGGTGCAACAATGTCTATGGAAATTAAATACAGAAAACCCGTTCCTTATGATACGGAAATAATAGGCAAAGGTATCATTACTTCTGATTTATCAAAATTTTTTACAGCAGAAGTAAGTTTATTGGATAAAGAATACAATACATACACAAATGCTGTTGTAAAATATATAAAGCTGCCTGCAGAAAAAATTTGTTCTGATACTAATTTTCATGACGAAATGAATTATCTGATTCCTGATAACGTAACAGAGCTATAAATTCTATAGCTATACCCTACAGAGCATTTTCTCCGGTTTCGCCCGTCCTTATTTTAATCGCATTTTCAACCGGAAGTATAAAAATTTTTCCGTCGCCTATTTGTCCGCTTCTTGCGTTGTTTAAAATAATTTCAACAGCTGCATCAATTTTATCATCTTGAATTACTATTTCAATTTTTGATTTAGGGACAAAAGAAACACACATTTCCTTATCACGATAAACTTCTGTATGTCCGCCTTGATTTCCAAATCCTTCAACACTTGATACCGTCATTCCTCCAATACCGATAGAATTTAATTCATTTTTTATAATTTCAACAGTATATGGTCTTACTATTGCTTCAATTTTTTTCATATCAAAATCCTTTTATTTTCTAAAGTCTGTAACAGTTTTCGCTATGCTGCGTAATATCAAGCCCTTTCATTTCCTGTGTATCAGAAATTCTTAAATCAATAAATTTAGAAAGTACTTTTAATATAATCCAAGTTCCCGTAAATGAAAAGAATATTGCCGCCAATGTACTGATTATTTGCACCCATAATAAGTGAAATGAACCAAATATAAGTCCGTTTGCACCGTCCGCATTTATAAGCTGAGAAGCAAATACTCCGACAAGAATACTTCCGAGAACTCCGCCGAGACCGTGTATACCCACAACATCCAAGCTGTCATCATAGTTAAATTTTGATTTCAAACTAACAGCAATATAACAGATTATTCCTGCTAAAAGTCCTATTATTACTGCAGAACTTGCAGACACAAATCCTGCACCGGGAGTAATTGCAACAAGTCCTGCAATACCTCCTGAAAGAGCACCTAATACAGTAACTTTACCTCTGTTTACCCATTCTGCCAGACACCAGGAAATAATTCCCGCACCCGCACCGATTTGTGTAGTAACAAATGCTGATATAGCCAATTCTCCCGCGGATAACGCACTTCCTGCATTAAAGCCAAACCACCCAATCCATAGAACACAAGCTCCAATAAAAGTTAAAGTAAGATTGTGCGGAGGCATTGCTTCTTTTTTATATCCGAGTCTTGGTCCTAAAACAAGGCAAGCCGCAAGTGCAGCAGCACCGGAACCTATATGAACGACTAATCCTCCTGCAAAATCAAGCCCGCCAAGGTTTTTTATCCAGCCTCCCTGACCCCATACCCAATGTGCTAAAGGACAATATATAAATGTTACCCATAAAATTAAAAAGAATAAATACGCTTTAAATCTGAATCTGCCTGCAACAGCACCCGTAATTAAAGCAGGTGTTAAGCATGCAAACATCATTTGAAACATCATAAAAAGCTGATGCGGAATTGTTCCGCTATATGTCGAATTAGGTTCAAGTAAAACATCTTTCAACATAATCCAATCTAAAGTCCCTATAATATGATGAAAATCCGGTCCAAATGCCAAGCTGTATCCATACAAAAACCAAATAAGCGTAACAATACCAAAAGTTATAAAGCTTTGCATCATTGTGCCTAAAACATTCTTTTTACGCACCATACCTCCGTAAAATAATGCTGCCGCAGGTGTCATTATTGCAACAAGACAAGTGCATATAAATATAAAGCTCGTATCTGCTTTATTTATAATTGCACCCGAAGTTAAGGCACAGGTTTCTTTTATACTGCAAAATCCGGCTAATAGCATCGGTATAATTATCAAAATTATACTGATACACATTCTCTTTATTTTGGGATTATTTAACTTACTAATGTTTTTTTCATCGTTTCGGTTGGAAGTGTCCATAAATTATCTTTCATATTTACTACTTTTGTAATAATGAAAGTTTTATTGAAGTTTGTCAAATCGTAAGATATTTAAAATTTTTTCCTTTTTTTCTTTTTTTTAGAAAAATTTTTATTTTTAACACAAAAAATTTTTATATTTTTTATATTTTTAAATAACAAATTTTTATTTTAAATTCTATTTCTTTAAAATTTTTCAAAAATACACAAAAAAAATAGACTTTATAAAAATCTTAACAATTTTAACATTTTATTTACTGCAATGCAAAAAACAATATAAAAGGCTCGCAAAATATGCGAGCCTTTTATCTGAAAGAAAACTTTTTCTGTGTTACAAGTCAGGATAGAAACTGTTAACCAAACTTGTCGGAGTTTTTCCGTAATCACTGTCATCTGTGTAATAGACACTCATATTACTTGCTTTTACTCCGTTTAATTCTGTATCAAGCTTTTGACGTTGTGCTTTATAACTGTATGCTCTAATTTCAGCATCGGTTACTTTTCCGTCATTATTTGTATCAATTTGGTCAAAGTATTCTAAAACCGTTGAATAATTAGTGCTGCCTGACATATTGGCACATAAGTTTGAAATTTGCTCCTTTGTTAAACCTTGTGTTTGCAAAGCATTCGTTGCTGCTGTCAATTCATCCGGAGAAACAACTCCATCGTTATTTTTATCCATACTGCCAAAATTACTTGTTAAGTATGAAACAAAAGAATTGCTTGTTCCGCCGAGTTGATTAATTACCGTTGATGATAAGTTTGTTAAATTTGAAACCTGTAATCCTGTTCCGTCGGAATTTTGTGATGACAAAATTCCGTATGCATTTGTCAATCCGGATACAGCTGTAGAAATTAAACTGCTTCCGCTTAATACGCTCATAGACCATTCCTTTTCTTAACTTTACTCTCTTATATCTTAATGA
>JBJEGL010000034.1:0-14897 GCA_051875035.1 Candidatus Gastranaerophilaceae bacterium
ATTTTAAATTGCGTAAAGACCTGTAACCCAAACCGCTTGAACGTAAAATTATATCTGGGTTTACGTCACGTTACAATCACCTTAGATAAAATTAAAGCGAAGAATAATAATATATTCTTCGCTTCATTAAAAAATTCATTTACTTATTATTAATGACTTGGAAACCAGCCTACGTAAGGAAGATTTCTGTAAAATCCAATATAGTCTAAACCATAGCCTACAAGGAATTTGTTATCTATTTCAAAACCGTAATAATCAGGTTCTACGTCTTCCACACGATTACATTTTTTATTCATCAATGTAGCAAATTTTAGTTTTTTGATATGATAATCATTATTAAATGTATCAATTAATTTTTTTGCTGTATGACCTGTATCGCAAATATCGTCAACAATTAATACATTTTGGTCATTTAAATTTGGAATTTTTGAATCAATAACCGTGACATTTCCTGTTGACTTGAATTCATTACCATAGCTTGAAACTTTTATAAACTCAAGCTGAATTGGTGTTTTCATTTTTTTTATCAAGTCACAGCAAAATAATACTGCCCCTTTTAATACACAAATTACATAAAGAGGTTCATCTTGCGGAAATTCTTCATCAATTAAATTTGCTAAGTCTTGTGTTCTTTTTTCAATTTCTTCAGCAGAAAACAATACTTGTAATTCTCCGATATCTCTGTCGGGCATGTTTAAAAAATCTATATCTACCATTTTATATCTCCGTATTTACTTCCAATCTGTGTGTAGGTTTATCAGTTACCCGAAGTTTTTCGCTCATTCCGACTCCGGAAGCCCAAAGAACTTCTGAACCTTGGCATAATAATAATATTTTATCTCTTTGATACCCCGGAATGTTTTTATTTATGAAATATTTCTTTAATTTCATTTTTCCACTCATTCCTAATGGTTGAATGATATCACCATTTCGTCTTGTTCTCAAGACTAAAGGTAAACTTATTTTTGAAAAATCTGCAAATATAAATTTCGCTGACTTTTTAGGAAAATATTCAATCGGTTTTTCATATTTTTCCAAAGTCAAATTAACCCCGTTTTCAAACGGAAAATCGCCTTCTGCTTTATCTATGATAACCTCAGTCATTGACTTTTCAACATTATCTTCACTGTTTAAAATATATGTGTATTTATGAGAGGTGAAAAGTTCTAAGTTTGATGTTAAAGAAAGCGTTTTTCCTGATTTTGAAATTGTATTATCCGTTATGAAGTTTAAAACTTCTTGTACTTTTGTAAAACTTGGTTCTATATTGTTTTTTAAAAGCAAATTATAAACAAAATGTCTTCTTATTGCGGAGTTTAGACGCATAAAATTTTGAGTAAGCCATTTTTTACCTACAGAAAATTGCCTTTCTATATTAATCATCAATTCGTCAATGATTTTGTTATTACCTATTGCAATTTCAGAGAGATTAACAAGTGAAGTTTCAACGTTTGGGTTGATATCTCTCATTAAAGGCATAATGTTATATCTGATATTATTTCTTGCATATCTTGTATCTTGATTACTTGAATCATTATTTGGCATAAGTTCATTATCCATACAATATGCTTCTATGTCTTTTCTTGAAAATAAAAGCAAAGGTCGGATAATATTCATATCACCAAGTTTACGATATTCACGAATACCTTCAAGTCCGTTTAAACCTGTACCTTTAGCTATTCTGTACAGAACTGTTTCCGCATTATCGGTTCTTGTATGTGCAGTTAAAAGGGCATTTGCTTTATTGTATTCTACAGTACGTTTAAAAAAATCGTATCTTAATTCTCTTGCAACGGCTTCAGATTGTTTAACATCATCTTCAATACGTTCAGCTCTGAATTTTATATCCATTTCCGCACAAAATCTTTGAGCATTGGCTTCTTCATCGTCAGATTCTTCTCCACGCCAAGCATGGTTCAAATGTGCCGCAATTAAATTAAAACCGTATTCATCGGACAGTTTTTTAACTATATGAAGAAGGCACATTGAGTCCCAACCTCCCGAAAATCCGACGACAACGGTTGTTTCGGGTGTTAACGGTATGTATTTTTCAAGTACATTTTTAACTGTGTTTAACATTTAGACAACTGCACTTTTCTATTGCCTGATTTATTACATCTATATTATACCAAAATTCAGAATTTTTCACGTATGGTGACGCTAAAATTCGTGCAAATGACCCATACGCAATTCCGGAAATTTTTGTATTTTCTTGTCGGACAAGTTCAAAAGTCTTTAAATTACAGCCGCCGGATAAAATAATTTTAATATTTTTATCCTTAATAACACTGTTTATTTCCTTTGCAAAATCAACGGCAGATTTAGCCGAATATAAATCCTCTGTTGTTCCGCTCATAGATTTTCCGTCTGCTTGGAACAATAATTCTTGAGGTTTTACAAGTTCAAAAGCTTCTTCAATTATTTCTTTTACTTCTTCAATAGGGTATTTTTGATAAGTTAAACAAATTCCGATTTTAATTTTCGGGAAAACCTTTTTGATTTTTTTTATTTCGGATAAAATTTCATCTTTAGTTAAACCGTTAACGTGAAGTTCAACCATATCTATATTAAATTTTTGTAATGATGCTAATTTTTCAACAGGGTTTTGTATTTCTTTCATATAACTAATAGCATTGCAGAATGAACATTTTCTGCATCCTATACATTTTTCATATATAATTTCGCTATTTTCATTTATTGCACTGTAAGGGCATATATCTTTACATTTTTTACATTTTGTACATTGTGAATTATCTATTTTTGCTTTTGAGCCATGAATGTCATCAGCAAAAGAAAAACTTGTGCAAATGGAAAAATCATCGGGAGCCAAGTTTTGTGACTTTATTCCTTCAATCAAAGCCTCAAGGGCATATTCATCAGCAGTAATATCAAAGATATCAACTCCCGATTTTGCATAAATTGCAGCTAATGCTTTAATGTCTGAAAAAGAGGTATTTCCAAGTCCTAATATAATCTTAGTGAAAATCTTGTTATTATTTTTTTTTATCATTTTTGATTGTTTAATTTATTCTGTATTTTTATAATTGCAGAAAAAATATCTTCATAAGAAGCATCATATAATTCGGAACCCTCTGCATTTTTAACAGGACATCCGAACTTCATAAGTTCTCTTGCAACTTGTTCACTTAAAGAACCGCCATACTCCATAACGACTCTTGCAACAATTTTTTGGTCATTTAAAACGGCGATGTCTAATGGTGTTAATCCGTCACTTGTTTTTTTATTTACGTATGCACCGGAACTTAATAATAAATGCACCATTGAAGGATTATCATTGAAAATCGCATAATGAACGGGAGCCAAACCTTCTTCGGTTAACATGTTTATTTCGGGAGAATTTTTTGCAATTTTAGCAACTTCTTCAATCTGATTACTGTTTACAAGCTCGCAAAGTTCATTCATTTGCGGGTCAGTTGGTTCAACTTTGTTTTTTTGAGGTTCTGTTTTCTGTTCAAGGTTTTTTGTGTTGTCTGATGTTGCAATCAAAGTTGTATTATCAGAAACCAATCTTTCCGTATTTTGATTTTCGACAGAACTGTTTTGAACAGATTGAGAAAATTTATCATTTTTTGATGAGTTTTCCAAAATTTTATAAAAATCATCCGGAACTTGCATTATTCTTGTTTCTCCGCCTGCGTGGCATAAGAATATTGCAGCTTCTTTGTCTTTAATTTTTAACGCTCTATCTAAAGCACTGTATCCTTCTTTATCAGGCAAATTAATGTTAATATCCGCTTTCACGAATAATTCTATTGCTTCTTGGTCGTTTTTTATTATTGCTTCCGATAGACCGTTATTACTAAATTCGTAACCTTTAATCATAAGGTCGCATTTATATTCTTCAATACTGCCTTCTGCAAAACAAGGAATATTGAAAGTATGTAAAATTAATAGTCCTAATAGTATTATGGTACTTTTTGTTTTCATTTGTTCTAACACGAGAATATTTTATTCATGCAAAGTATATGATTATTTAATTGAAAAGTAAAGCAAAGATTTATTTTATAATATAAATTCATATAAAAAATTGAGATAATACTATTTTAAATAAATATTTTGGTTGCAATTATATTTATGGTAAAATGAACCCGTAGTTTGACAAAGAAAGGTAATTAAAATGAAAGAACTTTCACCGCTTCAAAAAGAAAGATTAAAATATCAGCCAAAACTTCCTTCATCATTGAAGAATGGCATTAATAAATTAACATTAACCGAAGGCGAAAAAACACAATCAGTTGCAAACCAAAAAGAAATTAATGATTTATTTAAGAATTCTTACGGTAAACCGATTGTTACTTTTTCAGCTTCCGATAAAGAAGATAAAAAAGCAGCAAAAAATATCGGAGTTATTCTCTCCGGCGGACAAGCTCCCGGCGGACACAATGTAATTGCGGGTTTGTATGATGCTTTAAAACAAGCAAATCCCGAAAATAAACTTTACGGATTTTTAGGCGGACCATCAGGTATTATTGACGGTAAATATATCGAAATGACTGATGAAATCATTAATGATTACAGAAACACAGGCGGTTTCGATATTATCGGTTCAGGCAGAACAAAACTTGAAACAGAAGAACAATTTGAAAAATCATTAAAAGTTTGCAGAGATTTGAATATTACGGGTATTGTAATTATCGGCGGTGATGATTCAAATACAAATGCTGCTCTTTTAGCAGAATGGTTCTTGGCTAAAAATGCAGGAATTCAAGTTATCGGATGTCCTAAAACTATTGATGGTGACTTGAAAAATGACCAGATAGAAATATCTTTCGGTTTTGATACAGCAACAAAAACTTATGCGGAACTTGTCGGAAATATACAACGTGACGCAAATTCAGCTAAAAAATACTGGCACTTTATTAAGTTAATGGGAAGAAGTGCTTCTCACGTAGCTTTAGAAGTTGCTCTTCAAACACACCCCAACGTAACTTTGATTTCAGAAGAAGTTGAAGCGAAGAAAATGTCATTGGCACAAGTTGTAGACAGTATTGCAGATGTTGTTGCGGCAAGAGCTGAACAGGGCAAAAACTTTGGTATCGTTTTAGTTCCTGAAGGTTTAATCGAATTTATTCCCGAAGTAAAATCAATGATTGCAAACTTAAACGATATGCTTGCAAAACTTGAAAAAGATGAAAAATACGTTAATGCTGCTAATGATACTGAAAAATTTGCAATAATAAATGAAAATCTTGAAACACAAAATGCTGCAGTATTTAATTCATTACCTGCAATGATTAAGGCTCAATTGCTTATGGACAGAGACCCTCACGGTAATGTACAAGTTTCAAGAATTGATACTGAAAAACTTTTAATCGCTATGGTTAAAGAAAAACTCGGCAAAATGAAAGCAGAAGGTAAATATAACGGTAAATTCTCAGATTTGGCTCACTTCTTCGGATACGAAGGACGTTGTGCGTTCCCTTCAAACTTTGATGCCGATTACTGCTATTCATTAGGATTTAATGCATTCGCTTTGATGAATTTCGGTTTAACAGGATATATTTCATCAGTAAGAAACTTGACTGCTCCCGCTAATGATTGGGTTGCAGGCGGTATTCCTCTTACTATGATGATGAATATGGAAAAACGTCACGGTGAAATGAAACCGGTTATCAAAAAGGCATTAGTTGAAATTGACGGACCCGTATTTAAGTACTTACAAGATAACAGAGAAAAATGGGCGAAAGAAGACTGCTACATGTTCCCGGGTGCAATACAATACTTTGGTCCTTCTGAAGTCGCTGATATTACAACTCGTACACTTAAGTTGGAACAGACAAAATAACTAATTAGTTTATATACAAAAACAGCGGATAAATTTTTACCCGCTGTTTTTTATTTTGAAAAATATATGATTACTTTCCGAGAGCAGCAGCTTTGTCCATTGTATCTTTGACAACTTTTTCAATAATTTCATTAACCTTGCAATCGGCAAGCACATTGTTTCCGACTTCTGTACAACCGCCCGGAGTCGTAACGTTTATAATCAATTGTTCAAGAGAAAGACCCGTTTCCATAGCCATTTTTGCTGAACCAAGAGCTGTTTGTGCAGCTAAAATCAATGCCGTTTCCTTTTTTAAACCAAATTTCTCGCCGGCTTTTGCAAATTCATTTATGAAATAATAAAAGTAAGCAGGACCAGAACCGCTCACAGCGGTAATAATGTCAATATTCTTTTCTTCTTCTTTAACGGCAAGTCCGAGACTGTTAAAAATTTTGCAAATTAAGTCGGCATGCTTATCCGTTGCATAAGTTCCCTTGCAAACAGCACTCATGCCCGCTTTTACAAATGCAGGAGTGTTCGGCATAACACGAATGACAGGCATGTTTTTTGTATATTCTTCAATAACTTTAGTAGATACGCCCGCAGCAATCGAAACAAGGAGTTTGTCGGATGTAAAGTTGTCTTTTATTCCCAATAAAACATCTCTTAAGACAAACGGTTTTACTGCACAAAAAACAATATCTGCACTATCAACAACATCATTGTTTGATTTCATCGGAGTGATTTTTAAATTTTTCTGCATAGTTTCAAGTGCGGAAGTATTTACGTCCGATACAAAAATATTTTTACTTTCGCAAAATTTTGAATCAATAATTCCTTTAATAATCGCCGTTGCCATTTTGCCGGCACCAATAAATCCTATTTTGTAATTCATAATAATTTACCTTCAAATTTTTCTGATTGACAATACATCTTGTCTTGTTTATCATAATATAACTTAGAAAAGAATTTTCAAGGAGAAATAAAATGAAACGTACGCTTGAAGGAACAAAAAGAAAAAGACAAAACGTGAGCGGTTTCAGAGCAAGAATGGCAACTGACGGCGGACGTGAAGTCCTTAACAGAAGACGTGCAAAAGGTCGTCATAAATTAGCAATTACTGCTAAAGAAAGAGCTTAACTAACTTGAAGGCTGTCTCTGACAGCCTTTTGTTTGATATCTATTTTTAAAATTATGCTTCAAAAAAAATACAGATTAAAAAAAGAAACGGCTTTTTCTGCAACATTCAAATTAAAAAACTGTAAAAGTAATGCTTTTGTGACTATTTACAAGGGAAAAGCTAAAACAGATTCATCAATACCGACTAAAATCGGGATAATTGTGAGTAAAAAAATTCATAAAAGAGCTGTTAAAAGAAATAAAATTAAACGCAGATTAAGAGAAATATATATTGAAGCAGCTAAAAAAGGTCTGCCGGAAAATTTGCAGCAAGCATTATCTATAATTTTTATAGCTAATGCAAAATCTTTAGATGCAGATTTTATAACCTTAAAACAAGCTGCTATTGAACTATTAAATAGTTTTTAAAAAACTGAAAATTTTTATTTGCAAAAAACCGAACTATTGTCCGGTTTTTCATTTTTACATATATTGTTAATCAATTATTATACTCTATGCAGCTTTTTTAGGTTCATCTCCTTGTTTAGCATCTTTAGGTGCTTTTCCCGGTTTTGGCACATCATATCCTTTAGGAAGAGGGAAGTCTTTTGTAAAATCTACTTCTCCGTTTGTTTCATTATATATAGTTTTTGCTAATTTTGCAGCATATAAATCATATTTCGGATGCATCTTTTTATCTGTTGACTTATCAATTTCTGCTTGAGCATCGGTTAAATATTGTTTAATATAACCAATTCTGTTTTCTCGGTCTTCATTTAACCATTCGTTAAAAGGTTTATCAGTTTTAACAATATTACATCTTGCATGCATTAACCAAAAATTACTTACTGCATCTAAGCCGCCTAAATTCCAAGGATGAACATGATCCGTATTTGTATATGTCGGAGCTAAAAGTCTTTCCGCTATATCTCTTGATGTTCTTTCCTGTTTCTTATTATCAAGTCCGCCGTATTTTACATACCACGCATCTTCGTTGTTCATAGAGCTTGGAAGATTTTCTGCTTCTTTTAAAATCTGTTCTTTTATTCCAGGAGTCTTTAATTTTAGTTCGGATGCCAATTCAATAAATTTGCCTCGTTGGAATGCAAAAGTATTTTGTCTTTGGAAAATAATTTTACTTGACGTTTCTATTAAACCATGAATTTTTGAACGATCTTCATACGGAAGAACCTCCCCAATTTCTTCCATTTTATCTAAAACTTTGTATTGTAATGCTTCTACTTTATCCAAACGAACTTCACGTTCTGTTGAAACAACGTCTTTAATCGTCATTTCAGGGTTCTTTTTTTGCACTTGCTCAATATGTTTAATAATTTTTTGTTCCTGCGGCATTAAAAACTCTTTATGGCTCTTTACAACAGAAAGATAAGTAGATTCATTCGCATTATTCAATTCTGTTTTAATTGCAGCAAAAATAGGCTTGGTCATAATCGGCTTACCGCAATCAGGACAAGCAATAGGATGCTCAAGTGTACTCAACCTGAAGCCACTTTGTGTATCCGCTTCCATTTTATCAAAATTGGGCGGGTTATTTGATACTCTGCTTGCACCGAAATTTGGGATGAAAGTCCCGTATGCAAACGGAACAGCACTCTTTTTATCAGCTCCCCATAAGCTTGCAGTTACAGGTGCATATCCTTCTGCCGGATTCTTCTTTTCCGCACTAATCGGTGATGTTGCGTATTTTATTTTGTTATTTACATTTTGAAGTGATTCCGTCGAAATTGAGCTGATTTGCATGCCAAGTCCTCTTTAATCTGATATTATACATAACGATTTAGCATGAAAATAATTGCCTTTACTTAATTTTAAACAAATTCATTTGTTACAAAAATTTACACTTGTGTGCTTATAATAATTTTTTGTTTCTTATAAAAAATTCATTATAAAAAACAAAGAGATTTATTTACATTGCAACTAATACATTAAATCATAATAAACAAACAAATATATACAACAAATAAATGATGTAATCTTACAACATAAATTATAATCTGTATGAAGGAGATATACTCCGAAAGACATTGGGGATAAAAGTGGTAATTTCTCAGTATAATTCAGATTTTTCAAAAAGCATAAACAGCTCTTTTTACTGGTTTATGAATGTAGTTCTCATAAAGCTGAAAGACAGAGTGAAAGATTTTTTGTTATCGGATTACAATTTAAAACTTATCGGAATATGTGAAAAAGATAATTCCTTCTTTTTTAACGGTGAAGATTACTTTGTTACAAGAATAAGAGTAGATAAACAAAATGAAGTATTTTTCAGAATTTCTGCAAAATTAATGAATAGTATTTTAGAAAATACTTTAGGCAGCAGAGGGGAAAAATTTGCCGTTGAAAAAATGACTGAACTGGAAGCAAAAATACTAACTTCGTTAAACGATTATATATACAAAGGAATTGCCCCTTTTTTATTAAAAAATCAAAACAGTGATGTTGAAAAGAATCCAAATCACGTGCATTTAGATTTTTTGACAAAAGATAAAAACGGAATTGTAGGAAAACTTGTAATCTCAATTCCGATAAATATATTACCGGAGATAAGACCAGTAGTTTCGCCTATAAATTTTGATATGGGTTCCTTCCCGTCGTATGGTGTTTTCATCAAAATAATATGCGGGAAATCACAGCTTACTCTTTATGATATTCAACACATGGAATCAGGAGATATTGTTGTTTTGGAAGACAGTAATATTAAAATGATGACTATTGAGCTGTTCGGTAACAAAAAAAGCTTTAAGTTAAACCCGGAAACATCAATAATTACGGGAATAGACGATGACGGAGGAAAAGAAATGGATAATACTGCAAATATTTCGGCAAATATGTGGGATGTTATTCCTGTTGAAATTTCGGCAGAATTTGAGAAGGTTCAAATTACACTCGGGGAACTTAAACAAATATCCGAAGGTGCAATTGTGGATATTGGCACGATATACGAAAACAAAATTTATCTTAAAGTTGAGAATAAACCGATTGCTTACGGAGAATTAATTATTATAAATGATAAATATGCAGTTCGTGTTGAAGAAGTTTTTGCTGACAAACAAAAAACGGCACCGGCAGTACCTCAACAACGTGCAGCGGTAGCACCTCAACCGCAACCGCAGCAAAGTCAACCTGCTGGACAACAAGCCGGCGGTGATGATTTTAATTACGATAATTTTGATATTGAAGATGAAGATATATAAAATAATTAAGGAGAATTTATGCAGGGATACTTTGTTCAATTTTTAGCTTATACAATGGCGATGGTCGGTTTTTTTACCGTTTGTCTTTTGACTTATAAAAAATTATGTGCTAAATCGTTTTCTGTTTCCAATCAAGACAGTTTAAGCATAGAAAATGTTTTAAGGATAAACGCGAGAAAACAGATTTATATAGTAAAAGCGGGAAATGAAAGATTTTTGGTTGCTGCAGATACAGAGCGAACAACAATGCTTGCAAAGTTAGAAGATGCAAATATTTCTGAAACGCAAGATAAGGCAATGACTTTAAAAAAACCTGCTAAAAAACAACTTGGAGATGTTTTATCTTCCGTTTCTGCAATTAATGCACCAATTATGAAAAGAATTTCAGAAAAAATGAAAGCATAGATAATGAATAATTTATTACAAAATTTAGATCCGGTACTTCAATTATTAATAGTGATGAGCTGCTTTGCTTTTTTGCCGTTCATCTTTACATGTATGACAAGTTTTATGAGATATGCAATCGTATTCTCATTCTTAAAACAAGCTATGGGTACGCAATCCATTCCACCGACGATTGTTTTACTTGGTTTGTCAATAATTATGACATTCTATTCAATGGGCGGAGTTTTTCAAAGTATGTGGGATGCGGGTTACACGCCGTATCAAAAATCAGGTTCACTTGTTGAAGCTGTTGTAGAGGGTTCAAAACCGTTGAAAGAATTTATGTTGAAAAATACCAGAGAACAAGATATGGCTTATTTCCTTGAAAAATCAAGAGGGAAGGCACCTTCTTCCCCCGAGGAAATAACTATTTGGGAAGTTGCTCCGGCATTTATTTTAAGTGAACTTAAAACGGCTTTTGAAATCGGTTTTATCATATACATTCCGTTTATTGTACTTGATATGGTAGTCGCAAATGTACTTTTGGCATTAGGTATGTTTATGTTATCTCCGACAATTATTTCTTTGCCGTTTAAATTATTGATATTTATTGCGGTGGACGGATGGAGTCTTGTTGTTCATGGACTTGCAGGCAGTTATAATTAAGGATTAAAAAATATGGAACTTTTAATGGAATTTATGGGAAAAGGAATTGTTATGATGTTGTCAATCGCACTTCCTTGTGTACTTACGGCAGCGGGTGTAGGTCTTGTTGTCGGTATTTTGCAAGCTGTTACTCAGGTTCAAGAACAAACAATTGCTGCTGCTCCTAAAATTACTGCTGTTTTTATGGTTATTTTGATTATGGGAACAGGTTTTGTTAAGATGCTTTCAAATCTTTTTACGGAAGCAATTCACCTTTCTTTTGAAGTTGTTCCAAAAAATGAAAATTATGTTCTTGCTGCAGATTATCATAAACATATTAAACCTTTTTCAAACGAAATGAAAATGGAGGAATTTAATAATGTGCCAAATGCCGGTGAATTAATGAATGCTGCCGGAAATCCACCTTTCTTAAAAGATTATGACAAATTGAAATACAATGCAGCTTCAAAAATGCCGGTTCCAAGAGCCAATATGCTTGAAAGACAAAAAATGAATCAAAATAGGAGATAGTTTATGAAAAAAGTATTATTTGCAATGATTGCAATTTTATTTTCTGTTTCTGACTGTTTTGCTTCAGAATTTGTTGAAATGAAACAGGGCGTTGATTATTTGTATTTTTCCGATTCAAAAATTAAAAGTATAAAAAGCAATAATCCTGCTATTATTTCCGCACAAAGAGTTTCTACAATTAAAGATAATGAACAGCAGGTATTATTTTCTGCAAAAAGAACTGGCAATGCAAAAGTAAAAATAGAAACAGAAAGCGGAATAACAGATTTTTCTATTGAAATAAAAGCTAAGGATGCAAAAACCTCTGCAATATTTATAGAACTTGATATTCCCGGGATGATACAGTAATGCAAGAAATTTTAAATAATTTTGCAATATATTTTCCCCAAATCAATACAGCTCTCGGTGCAGGATTTTTGATTTTTATAAGGCTGTTAGGATTTATGAGGTTTGCTCCCGGTTTTAACCGAAAAGAAACACCCAGTATGGTAAAAATTGCATTTGCACTTACTTTTACAATAATTTTGACCGGTATGACGAAACCGTCTGCACCTCCTGCGGATGCATCTTTGATATACCAGCTTTGTATAAATTATATTTGCGGATGTTTAATAGGATATATCGGTTATTGCATTTTAGCTGCGGTTGAGGCAGGTGGAGATATGATAAATACTCAAATGGGTATGTCTTCTGCAACTGTACTTGATCCGACTTCTTCTACACAAGTTTCCATAATGGGTAAATTTCTCGGACTTATGGGGCTGCTTATTTTTATCAATATTGGTGGATTGTATTGGTTATTAAATGCTTTTATAAGAAGCTTTGAAATATTTCCTATATATGGAACAGCAATACCTATTGATAAATTTATTAATATGGAATATTTGGTTAAAATTACATCAAATATTTTATATGTAGGTCTTCAATTTGCTTCACCTGTTTTAATTGCGACATTGGGACAGGATATTATTTTAGGCATTATTTCAAAAACGGCACCGCAAATTAACGTTTTTCAGTTAAGTTTTCTTTTTAAACCGGTTATGGGTGCTTTTCTGTTAACTCTTATTCTTCCGGTTATGTTTAATGTTGTGACAGATTACTTTTTGACTTATGCAAATATATTTTAATTGAATTTATTAAAATAAATAATTTATATTTATTGTTTTTTATGAGTTTTTTTTTTATACTTTGTAAAATGAAAATAAAATCTTTTTTAATAAAACAAGATATTTTAATTTTTGCGACTATTTATATTTTTTTATTTATTGTTGCAATAATTTTTCTGACAATACCTGATTTTGATTTTTTGAATTA
Organism: Candidatus Gastranaerophilaceae bacterium; assembly: GCA_051875035.1. Taxonomy (GTDB): domain Bacteria; phylum Cyanobacteriota; class Vampirovibrionia; order Gastranaerophilales; family Gastranaerophilaceae; genus RUG841. The sequence goes on from JBJEGL010000034.1 coordinate 12,994, forward strand.
TCAGTCATATAATTGCTATAGCTTGTTGAATAGCAGATTTTCTCAAGATTTTTTGGCAGCAAATACAAGAACATGCATAAATCCGTTATTATATTTACCTGAATATATATTAATGTTCAAATTGAATAATCATCCGTATATTTTTATTTTAATATCAATATTGGATAGTGTTATAGTATTATTTTTGATTTATAAGATAGTATTTTTAACATTCAAAAAAACGAGTAAACTAAGAGGAATAACAGCTGCTTTTTGTATTTTATATGTTGCTTTTTCTCCTGTGATGATGAATGTTTTAGACTTCTCAAGAGGGGATTGTAAAGTTGCAGTATTTTGTCTGTTAAGTTTATATTTAATTCTCAAGAATATATTTTTACAAGATTCAAAAAAGAGAAGTTTGCAAATATTGCTGGCAGGAATTTTTATTGGTATTGCAATTGGGTTAAAAATAACGGCAGCAGTATATTTTATCTGTATTTTTTTTATTCTTTTAATTTATTCCTTTGCGAAGAAAATACAAAAACCTTTAAAAATGTTTATATTATTAGTTTTACCGGTATTTTTATGCTTTTTGTTATTAAACGGACACTGGTTTTATTTATGCTGGAAACACTATCATAATCCTGTTTTTCCATATTATAATAATTTTTTTAAATCTGAATATGCTGATTTTGAAAAATTTATGAATGCTGATTACGGGCAGCTTGCTCCGGTAAATTGGCAGGAATTTGTTTTCTATCCGTTTTTCAAAGCGAAAGAAGAAAACTTTGTTCATTTTTTTGGTATTGAAGATTATATTTGGGATTCAAGATATGCAATTAATTATATTGTAACTGTATGTATTTTTATTTATTCAATTTTTGTTAATCTCTTTAGTAAACAAAATAAATTGTTTAATGAAACAAATAAAAATCTCTTTATATTTTTAGCATTTTTTACCATTCTGGTATATTTTGTAAACTTATATTTGTTTGGTACTTACCGTTATATTGTTTCAAGCAGTGTATTATATGGTATTACGTTGTCTGCATGTATATTGACTCTGTTTTCAAAACTTCAAAATAAAATTCTGCATAAATATATAGTATCTTGTATATATGTTGTTATATTGGTTTTTGTTTATAAATTCAGCAGTTATGGAATTTATCCGCCGCCAAATTATGTAAATTATGAAAATAAAGAATTAAATATGAAAAATATTACGAAAGTTTTTGAATATGAAGATTTGCACTTTGAAGATAATTCAACGGTGATACTTCATAATGAACCGACTTCATATATAGCTATTAATCAAAATGAAAATGTTTCCTATATAGGAGTATCATATGAATATGATGGTATGTTGGATTTAGGAAATGATGAATCAAAAAAATATTTAGCCAATAGAATAGATAAAATTTTAAAAAGTAATCAAAAAGTATACTATGCTCAAGGTGATGGTATGGAAGATGGCAATAATGAAATATTGGAAAATTGGGAAAGAAGATATAATAGAAAGCTGTCAAATTGCAGAGAAGTAAATACTAAATTTTTTCATAAACGAGCATGGTGGAGATCTCGATTGTGCGAATTTAATAAGATTTGATATATGTTAAGTATTTTACAATACTTTATTATTAATTTTATTTTGATATATTTTTCTTCTATACTTAATTAAATATAATGATTATTTTTCAACGGAGTAAATATGAGTAATAGAAAAATTGATATTGCTGTATTTGTGGCTATTTTTATTTTTTTATTTATTGTTTCTGTACTTTTTTTAACAACACCTAATTTTGATTTTTTGAATTATCAGGCATACAATTGTTATAGTCTGCTAAATAATAGGTTTTCTCAAGATTTTTTTGCTGCAAATACGAGAACCTGTATAAATCCAATTTTATATCTTCCTGAATATTTGC
>JBJEGL010000035.1:0-3960 GCA_051875035.1 Candidatus Gastranaerophilaceae bacterium
CATATGGTATACACGGAATTGGAAGATTTCGTGTAAACATATATAAGGATAAAGGTGAAGCGGATTCGGAAACTTTTGCAATTCCGGAACTGCTTATCCCGATAAATGCAAGATAAAGACCCAAACCTGCAGTAAATGCATATTTCATGCAAGCAGGAAGTGAATTAACAAGCCATGCCCGTATGTTAAAAACGGTTAATAAGAATAAAAAGGCTGCACTAACAGCAACTGCACCAAATGCCTGTTGCCAAGTATACCCAAATTGTAGTACAACGGTAGAAACAAGGAATGCATTCTCCGCAAGCAAAGGAGCAACGGCAAAAGGTCTGTTTGCAATTAATCCCATTAGCATACATCCGATAAATGCCATATATATAGTAGATGCAGCAGCAGCATCAAAAGGCATTCCGGCTGCAGAAAGGATGTTCGGATTAACTATCATTATGTATGCCAGAGTTGCAAATGTTGTAATTCCAGCAACCAACTCAGTTCTTAAATCAGTATTAAGCTCTTTAAACTTAAAAAATTGTTCAATTTTTTCCATAATTAAACCCACAACACATCTTAACTATATATTGAAAATAATATAAAAAAATAATTATAATAAAGCAATATTATCATAAAAATGAAAAAAAAATCATTGTTTTTGTTAAATTATTTTAAACTTTTCCAAAATAATGAAAAAAATTAGCAAAATATTAGATGTTTGTATTTTATGATGTTGTAGCTTTTAAGGGTGAATTATGACAGATATTTCAAAAATGCCATTTGGCGGTCGACAAATCAATTTTGGTCAAGCAAATATGAACATTGCTGCATTAAGTGATACTCACGGACAAATTGACAAAACGGCAGCAATTTGTGATACGTATGAAAAGCATAAAGAAGAAGTTCATCCCGACGGCAAAAATAAGAGTAATTTAAATATATTGGCAGTTGTTGGCGATTGGTTTATGAACCCGACCCGAAAAGGTTATTTGTCCTTTAAAGAAACAATCGGAGATATGCAGGGAAAATTCCTCGGCGATTTAATTACCAGAATGAAAGACGGGCTTGGTAATTTAAAATCTTTATACACTCCGGGAAATCATTGTCTTGAAGGCGGAGATTCTTTTCTTTTTGATAAAGTTAAAAAATGCGATATGACAACTGTTATGACAAATGTCAATGTAGATAATTCCAAATCAATTACCGATTTATCGCCTGAAGACAGAAATAAATTTACACAATCAACAATTTTAGAAGTTCCTGATGACAAAGACCCGAATAAAGTGCATAAAATGTTGGTTTTAGGCATGGTATGCCCCAATATGGATTATTATTGTAACGGATTAATAAATGATTTAGACATCTTGGACAGAAACAGGAAAAAAGAAGTAAAGTTAGAAGAAAGCGACTTACAAGAAACTTATAAACAATTTAATGAAGAAATTGCAAAATTTAAAGAAGAAAACCCTAATTCACCTGTTATGTTGTTAAATCATGCAGGTCAAAGAGTTGTTCAAATGCTTTGTAATAATTGCGATTTGGACTTGGTGTTAAACGGACATGATCACAAAGATGAATCGTCGGAATTCATAAGTGCGACAACAGGCAAAAAGACTTATGTTTGTTCTTTATCGGAAAATGCTAAAAAAATTGAAGCAGTAAATGTTCATTTCGATGATGACGGGAACTTCTCATTTGACTCAAAAGCATTGTATGTTCAGCTTCAAAATCAGGATGCAAAATTCAAAGAGCAATTTGAAAAAACATTTGCTGAGGATACCAAAGGTATAGTTGAAATTTATGATCCTGCAGGAAGTGACAGATTAAAAGTAGATAATATAAGATTTGCTGATAATCCTCTTGAAAAACTTGTAACGGATACTATATTAACGGACATAAGAACAGAACATCCAGATACGGAACTGTTTATGATGAATACATCCGCTTTTCGTTCCGAATTGCAGGTAGATAAAGAAAATCCGGTGACTAATATGCAGTTGATGGATTTGATGAGTGGTCTTATTGAAAAAGAAGCTAAAATCAGAGTAGGTAGTTTTCCGGGAGAAACCATAACAAAGATGGTTTACCAAAACGTTATGGAAAATAATGAGAATAAAACAAGAAATGTTTTGATGGGTTGGTCAGGATTACAAATTGACAGAGGAGCAATTATCCGACTTCAAAATGAGGGTATCTCAGATACAAAAGAAACCGCAAAATACATTAAAATTATGAATAAAGACGGTGAATGGGAACCTATTGACTTTTCGAGAAACTACAAAACAGCAGTTACACAAAAATTATTTGATAAAACAAGCATAGAAGATGTTAAAAAATTAGACAGCGAATTTATTCATCTTGGTAAAACAGCAAATGATTGTTTGCTTGCGGGTGTAAAAGAAAAAGGATATAAATTAACGGTTCCCCAGGATATCAGAGTAATAGACGACGGTCAGGGTGAAAGAAAATCATAATATATTAATAATATTACTAAAAAGTCAGGTGTTTTTATCTGACTTTTGCTTTTTTTAAGTTTATGATAGAATTAAATCATGAACAGCAGAAACATAGTAATATGTGACTTTGACGGAACAATAACAAAAGTCGATTCAATTAATGATTTTTTGGATAGATTTGCCGATAAAAAATGGCTTGATATAGAGGCTGACTGGGTTGCGGGGAAAGTAAGCACCTGTGATGCAATGCGTGGACAATTCGATTTAGTCAAAAATATGACTGAAGAAAAATTAAATGCTTTTTTCGAGTCTGTGGAAATAGATGAAACATTCATTGATTTTAGAAAATTTGCTGCCGAAAATAATATTAAAATAGTAATTGTCAGTGACGGTTTTGAATATTTTATAAGACGTATTTTAGAAAAATACGGAATAAATGATATTGAAATATATTCAAATCATTTCGAGTTCAATAACGGAATTTTTAAAATGGATTTTCCGAATATAAAATCCGATTGTGTTAGACATGCAGGAACATGTAAATGCCATTTTATAAAAAATTTTAAGAATAAATATAACACTGTTTTCTACATAGGGGACGGACCTTCTGACTATTGTGCGGCAGACAAGGTCGATTTTTTATTTGCAAAAAAACGACTTTTGATTTATTGTAAAGCAAACGATATTCCTTATAATGAATACATTGATTTCAATGAGGTTATAAATAATGTTAGGATTAGACTTAGACTTAATAACAGATGAAGAACTTTTAGAAAAGGATCGTAAATACTGTTCTTTTGCAGATACAGCACACTATGCCAAAGTTCCTAAAGTTTTCACAAATTGTGAAGGCTCATATATGTATGACTCAAAAGATATACCGTATCTTGATTTGCAAATGTATTTTTCGGCAGCAAATTTCGGATATAAAAATCAAAGAATAATTAATGCAGTAATTGACCAAATGAATACATTACCGCAAATAACACCAAAATATATTCATAAATATAAAGTTTTACTTTCCGAAAAACTTTGTAAAGCTTGTGAAAAACGTTTTGGAGAAGAAGGAAGAATTAATTTTAATGTTGGCGGTGCACAAGCTGTAGAAGATGTTATCAAATTAGTCAGAAAAAATACGAAAAGAAACGGTTTTTTCGCATTTCAAGGCGGTTATCACGGTAAAACAGTTGCAACAACTGCCCTTTCCTCAAACTTTAAATACAGAGAAAACTACGGACACTATGGTGACAGAGCACATTTTGTTCCATTCCCGTATTGTTTCAGATGTCCTTACGATAAAAAATGCGACAGCTGCGATTTTTATTGTGTAAAACAGTTTGAAAAGCAATTTGACAGTGAATACAAAGGCTTAATTGACCCGAGTACTAACGAAACTGAATTCAAAGCTTTTATTGCAGAACCTGTTTTAGGAACAGGCGGTTACATAAATGCACCTGCCGGATATTTTAAAGAATTGAAAAAAGTTCTTGATAAATACGGAATTATGTTTGTTGAT
>JBJEGL010000036.1:0-3955 GCA_051875035.1 Candidatus Gastranaerophilaceae bacterium
AAAATTAATCAGATAAATTTCAATGACGACAATTTACCCGTTTTTGAATTTGTTGAAGAAGATTTGGGCTTTGCCAAAGCAGAAAGAGATAACAAAGTTTATGCTTTGGGTGTCGAGTTTTCGGAAGATTACATTTTAAGAACTTACGGTTTTGAAAAAGGCGATATTAAAATCGTTTCAAGACAGCAAAACAATCAGTTTGCAGAAAACAGGCAAAATGTTCTTGAGTTTGAAGAAAAAGCAAAAACAAAAAACGATTTTGACAAACTCGCAGCCATAACCGAACTTGAAGAACTGCAAAAAGCCGTTGAACCCGCACTTCAAAAAATTGTTGAATTTTTCGACAAAACAAGAAACGCAGAAGAAGCCTTGGAAAAAATTGCGGAATTATATCCTGATTTAAAAACAAAAGAACTTGAAGAAATTTTGACCAAAGTAATTTATATTTCTGACCTTTTGGGCAGATTAAAAGTTCAGAGAGAACGTAAATAATGGCAGAAGAAAACAAAATAACGGAAATAACGGAAGAAGATTTGCGGGCGGCTTTTTATATGGAGCCTGAAGATATTGTCAAATTTTTTGGCAGCAAAGGACTTAAAACCTCGTTTAACTGGTACGAGGTTTATGAAGATGCACACGCAAGAGCCTTTACCGTTGCCAAAATGACAGACCTTGACCTTTTGTCCGACACAAAAGATTTGCTTGAAAGAACTATTGAAGAAGGTAAATCTTACAATGCTTTTAAAAAGGAAGCAATGGAACTTTTTGAGAAAAAAGGGTGGGTTGGTTTTAAAGAAGTTACAAACGATAAAACCGGAGAAACAAAAATTGCCGAACTCGGAACACCGAGAAGGCTCAAAACAATTTACACAAGCAATATAAATTCCGCTTATGCGGCAGGACGATACAAAGAGCAGCTTGAAGAAGCGGATATTGCACCTTACTGGCAATATATGACAATATCTGACGAACGGACAAGACCTGCTCACAGAGCGATGCATGGAAAGATTTTCCGCTATGATGATGAATTTTGGAATAATTTTTATCCGCATAACGGGTGGTGCTGCCGCTGTTTTGTAAGAAATTTATCAAAACGAGAAGTAGAAGATGCGGGCTTGACCGTCGAAAAAACCGAGGGCAAAATAAAACAGGTAACGGAAATTGTCGGCGGTGAAGAAAAACAAAACTCTGTCTATACTTTCAGCAAAGGCGGAAATGTTTATAACCTCAAACCCGATGCAGGGTGGGCAACAAATGTCGGTAAATTTTCTTGGGGTATTGATGTTGCCGCTTGGAATAAAGTAAAAGACCTTGACGAAAATATAAAAATTAAATTTCTTTCACAAATGGCTGCAAATCCTCATAAATTTTCACTTGTAAATAGTGTTATTGAGGCAGGATTGGAGCATTTTGGTAAACCACAAAGTGGTAAAAGTGTAATTGCTTGGTTATCTCCTAATATTACACAAATGTTAATAAACAATAAGGCTGCTTTGAAAACACCATTAATAAATATTACCGAAAAAGATATTTCTCATATTTTACGTAATAAAAAAAATATAAATCAAAAATTAACAAAAGACCAAGTAAAAAATTTATATAAATATATAAATAATCCTGATGAAATATGGCTTGACACAATGGATAATTCTTTAAACTTTATTGTTTTTTTACCCCAAAATGAAATAGTTGAAAATAAAGATTGTATCAAAATAAATATAAAAATAGATAAAAGCAACAAAAACACACCAATAAATTACATTGGAAGTGCAGGAAGAATGGAACGTGTTCATGAAATGACAGATAAAACAAGATATAAAAAAATAGAGTAATTATGGAAGGACGGTACCCCTTCATTGAGCAAATAAATCACCCCGCACAGCCACCGATTTTCTATGCTTCATAAATACTCTAAATACAGTATAACAAAATTTAAAAGCAATTTAAACCCTATTTACAAAAGACGTAAATTAAATTTACAAGGACAAAAATATGCCTGAAAATATAAATAATACATCACGAATACCAAAAGCATCCGTTAATCTTCTTTATAACGGCAAAGACTGCACTGAAGATTTTTCAAAGTATCTTAATTCAATTTCTTTCAGAGAATATGAAGATGAACAATCGGACGAATTGAGTATTACTATAAACAACAATGACGGATATTTTACCGATTTATGGTATCCCGACAAAGGTGCAAAATTAACCTGTAAAATTATTTACGGTAATGATATTTTTGATTGCGGCACTCTTGCAATTGACGAAAATTCTTTTAACTTCTCAACATCAGGTGATACAGTTGAAATAAAAGCTCTTGCAACTTCAACAAATTTCCCTGTCAGGACTCAAAGAATCATAAATCATTCGGGGAAAACCCTGACACAAATTGCTTCTGCAATTGGTAAAATTCATAATTTTAAGGTGTTAGGAACAGAAGGAAATGTAAGAGTCGGAACGGTCATTCAAAAAAATGAAAGTGACATAACATTCTTAAAACGATTGGCAAAACAATACGGTTTTATCTTCAACATAAAAGACGGTTTATTGACTTTTATTAAAGCGGAAGAACTCGATACCTCGGAAAGCCTCTTTACTCTCCATAAAACAGATATTAACAGCTTAACTCTAAACGATACAGTAAGCAAAATATATGGTAAATACTCCGTTCAATACCTCGATTTAAAAACAAAAACATTAAAAACATATACCGCAAACGGAAATACAAATATTTCAGACACTTTAAAATTATATAAGCGATGCAGTTCTTTGGAAGAGGCAAAGAGATTTGCTGAATCTGCTCTTAAAAACGGAAGCAGAGAAATAACAGGCTCTATAAAGCCTAAAACTCCGATTAAAAATTTTATGCCCGGTGTGAATTTTGAAATTACAGGCATAAAACGATATGACGGGAAATACCATATTAAAAGCACAACTTTAAATGTATCTTCTTCAGGTTTTACTCAGGAAGGAGAAATCTCAAAATGTTAGTTTTCGGCAAAGTCACAAATATTAATCAAAAGGATTTTACGGTAAAACTGCAAGTTCCCGAATATGACAACTTTGAAACACCATGGCTTTTCGTTCCGCAAATCTTTACAAGGAACAGCAAAAGCGGTTATATGCCCGAAATAAACAGTATAGTTGCTGAAATCTTGAATGAAGATATGTCCGATGGTGTTATTTTAGGCTCTACTTACAATGATGAAGATGTCGTTCTGACAGAATTTAACGGGCAGGAATTTATAAGATTTTCTGACGGTTCAACAATTGTTCATTTTGAAAACACTCTTAAACTTGTTGCCAAAACAGTGATAGTTGATGGTGATTTAAAATGCACAGGGAATATTCAGGCGGACGGCGATGTTGAAGATAAAAAAGGAACTATGCAGAAAATAAGAGATTTGCATAATTCTCACGAACACCCGAACGGAAACAACGGAGCAAGTACGGGTTCTACGACAACGCAGATGTGAGGTAATAATGAACAATCAATTAACCTTATTTAATATTGAAAAACCGCCTGTTGTGATAAAGTTTAAATCTTACTGCCAAAAATGGAAGTTTGAAAACAGATATCACAAAGCAGACAAATTGAATTGCAGATGCAAAAACTGCATACACAGATTTATTACTCACTCTTATACAAGAACATTTTACAAATGTGAATTATTAGGAATAAGCGGGAGTCAGACGACAGATATAAGATTAAATAATGTCTGCAATAGTTTTAAATCAAGGAGCAATAATGGGCGATAAATATTTTACATACGGATTTAAAGCAAAAAGTGTTGTTAAACTTCTGAACGATATACAAAAAGGTTTTAAGGATTTAACACTTCTTATGAAAGTCGCAAGACGGTTTTTGAAAAAGACCGTTGATGAAAACTTTGAAACATTAGGCACACATACGGGTGATGCGTGGAAAGAATGGAGCGAAAAATGGAAAAAACAA
>JBJEGL010000037.1:0-3908 GCA_051875035.1 Candidatus Gastranaerophilaceae bacterium
TGATTGAATTTTTGCCAATATTGACTCCGGCATGGAATAAGCAATCTTTTCCGATTTTTACATCTTCTCCGATATAAGCATTAGCTAATATCTTTGTGTTGTCGCCTATTTCCGCACCTTCAGCAACTACAACATTCGGTCCTAATGAAACATTTTGACCAAGCTTTGCAGTAGGATATACGACTGCTGTCGGATGAATACCTTCTCCGGTTGTCGGCGGGATATAGAACATTGTTAACAACTTCATCATTGCAAGTCTTGGACGTTCAACTTCAATTGATGTAATATTATCCGGTGCTGCTCCAAGCGGTACTATTGCAATTTTTGCTTTCGTATTTGCCAAATTGCCGATTTCTTCTTCATTTAAGGCAAGAGCAAGTGTTTCTTCATCTGCCAATAGCGGCGGGTATAACTTACATACCTTTGCATCTTCTACTTTATTTAAAATTCCGCCCGTAACTTGAGCTAATTCTTCAGCAGTATAATATCTCATGCATTTTACTCCAATTTTACTTTATTTTATTATTGTAATACCTGATGATGTAAAACACAAAATGTTTACATTCCTTGAAATTTATTATTTTTGAGCATTAATTTTTTCTATTGTAGATGTTGTGGATTTTCCTGGTACGAATTGTATAAATTCAAGTCTTCCGCCATTATCTATAATAATTTTTGCTTCAGGAAGAGTATCAATATTATAATCGGCACCTTTTGTGTGAACATCCGGTTTTATTTCTGCCAAAAGGTTTGCTGGAGAATCTTCATCAAAAAGTACAACATAATCAACACTTTTTAAAGCGTTCAAGACTTCCGCTCTATCCAATTCGTTATTTATCGGACGTCCTTCCCCTTTTATACTTTTTACTGATTTATCTGAATTTAATGCAACTATTAAAACATCACCATATTTTTTTGTTTCTTCTAAATACCGAACATGTCCGACATGAAGTATATCAAAACAACCATTGGTCGTTACTATCGTTTTACCATCTTTTCTAAGTTTTTTAAGTAAATTTTGTAAATCTTCTCTTTTAACAGGTTCTCGCATTTTTTCTCCTTAAAAGCAAGGAGGAATTAAATTCCCCCTTTATTTGCTTATTTTTGTTCTTTTGATTCTTCTTTTTTCATATTTTGAAGCATTGGATTTGATTTCACCTGTTCTTTTATCTTTGCCTGAATATCGTCAGGATTAAAAGATTTGTCAATATATTCAATCTTTGCTTCATTTTGAGCTTTTGTCAGGAATTTTTGCAATACATTAATTTTTTCTTGATTTTCCAAGTACATTTTTATATCTTCTTTTACCTTTTCAAAAGGTTCAGTACCGGCAGCGATTCTGTCTTTTACAAGAATAATATGGTATCCGTACGGTGATTTAACTATACCTGTTACTACAGAAGGTTTTGCAGAAAACGCTGCTTCTGAAAATTCAGGAACCATTTGGTCTTTTGTAAAATAACCCAAATCACCGCCTTGTTGAGCACTTCCTGGATCATCTGAATTTTCTTTAGCAAGTTTTGCAAATTGTGACGGATCTTTTTTAGCTTCTGCCAATAATTTTTCCGCCTTTTGTTTTTTTGCTGCCAAATCCTGTTGTACTTTTTCTTCAATTTGTTGTTCCGTTAAATTTTTTGATTCTTCTTTTGATTTTATTAACTCTCTTATAGTATTTTCATCTGCAGTTATTAAAATATGAGATGCTTTTACTTTGTCGGGATATTTGAATTCGGAAAGATGAGAATTATAAAATTTTTCAGCATCTTCATCCGAAATTTTTACCAAGGAAAATGAGTTAATCAATTTTTGCACTCTTACTTCCTGCTTTAAATCTTCCTTAAACTGAGAAGCAGAAACTCCGCTTTGTTTTAAAATTTCATTAAATTTTTCTTTTGTACCAACTTTGTCTATAATTTTTTTAAGTTCAGCATCTATATCTTCATTGCTTACTTTTATATTTCTTTTTTCAATTTCGTTATCCAAAATTGTTTTTACAATTAATTCATTAACAACTTTATCCTTAAGCATTAAGTTTATATATCCGTTCGGATCGGCCTTAATATCAACGCCCATCTGTTTAAACATTGGATTACCCGCAAGTTTATCAAATTCTTTTTGATATTGTTGTTTTGTAATTGGTGTATTATTTATCATAATTACAGCATCTTTTTTATTGTCAAAGCCGCAACCTGAAAATAAAAATACAGATAATAATGAAGCTGTAATAATTTTTGATTTTATGTTCATGTTTTCTCCTTGATTAATCGTTTGTCCGATTATAATCTGAAATTACCTTAAAAATATAATAAAATAAATCCGACAATATGTTAAATACTTCATTAAAGTTTAAATGAGAATTGTTGAATATAATAACCATTTCTCCGTCATTGCAGGCTTTAGGAAGTTTTACAAGCTTAATATATCTTTTCATTTCAAGAGGAAGATTTCTATATATTAATCTTGTTTCGGGTTCCGTGTAGTCTGAATAAATTCTTATACCTGCAGGAGTTTCTCTGACGGAAGTTATGCCGGCATTTGTTGCAGCTATTTTAAGCTTTATCAGTTTAATGAGATTTTCTACCGGTTCTTCAAGTTTTGAAAAACGGTCTTTCCATTCACAAACAGTTGCATCCAAATCGGACAATGTTTTTGAATCTGACAAACGTTTATATTCAAGCATTTTTTGCTCTTTTGAGCCGACCCATTCATCCGGAATATATGCCGTAACATTTATATCAATAACAGAAGATTTGTATTTTTTCTCTTTTATATCTTGAAGTTCTTTTATTGTTTCTTCAAGCAGTGAACAATATGTATCAAATCCCACTGTTACCATTTTCCCGTGCTGTTTTGTTCCTAAAAGATTTCCTATGCCTCTTATCTCAATATCTCTAAGAGCAATTTGATAACCACTTCCAAAAGTTGTAAATTCCTTAATTGCATTGAGTCGTTTTTCTGCATCTTCCGTTAAAAGTTTATTTTGTTTATACAAACAATAACAGTAAGCTTGACGGTCTGTTCTTCCTACTCTGCCCCGTAATTGGTATAACTGTGCAAGTCCGAATTTATCCGCATCATGTATTATAATTGTATTGGTGTTTTTAATGTCTATTCCCGACTCAATAATTGCACTGCAAAGCAAAATATCGTACATTCCGTCCCTAAAATCACACATTATTTTTTCAAGTTTTTCTCCGTCAGTTTTTCCATGAGCAACCGCTATTCTCGCATTTGGAACAAGTTTTTGCAAATATGCGGCAAAATCAAAAATTGTTTCAACTCTGTTATACAGATAAAATATCTGTCCGTCTCGTTCAATTTCGTAATTAATTGCATTTTTAACAATATCTTCTTTAAATTCACTGACAAAAGTTTTAACAGGAAGTCTTTCCGTCGGTGCGGTAGTAATTAAGCTTATATCCCGCATTCCTGACAAAGACATATAAAGAGTTCTCGGAATCGGAGTTGCGGACATGTTTAAAACATCAATGTTCTTTTTGAGCATTTTAAATTTTTCTTTATGATTAACTCCGAATTTGTGTTCTTCATCAATAACAAGCAGTCCTAAATCTTTGAAAACCACATCATCCTGCAAAAGACGATGAGTACCTATTGCAATATCAATTTCTCCCGCCGCAATTTTTTCAAGACTTTCCCGAATTTCTTTATTAGTTTTAAACCTTGACAATACTGCAATTTTAACAGGAAACGGCTTAAACCTTTCGCAAGCGGTAACATAATGCTGCATTGCCAAGACAGTTGTCGGAACAATCATTGCTGCCTGTTTACCTGACATAACAGCTTTAAATATTGCCCTCAGTGCAACTTCCGTTTTTCCAAACCCGACATCTCCGCAAATAAGTCTGTCCATCGGCTTATCCTGCTCCATATCAGCTTTTGTTTCGTTA
>JBJEGL010000038.1:0-3871 GCA_051875035.1 Candidatus Gastranaerophilaceae bacterium
TAACTCCATTAATGATGTAGAAAAAATAAAAGGTAAAGATATCAAAATTCAGAGGGAATCTGTTGCAGAAAGTCTTGATGATGATGAATTTTTAATAAGTGATTTGATAGGCTTACAAGTTTTCAATCGTGATGAAGAATTAATAGGGACGATTAGAGAAGTAGGAACCAACGGTGCTTCTGAAATTCTTGAAGTTTCTGATGCAAACAATAAAGTTCATTTAATTCCTTTTGTGAAAGCTCTTGTTCCTTTTGTAGATGTAAAAAATAAAACGATTGTTATAAATGATATTGAAGGGCTTATAGAGTGAGATTTGATGTCATTACATTATTTCCCGACATTATAAATGGTGCTTGTGCTGAAAGTATGCCGTCAAGAGCGGGAGAAAAAGGTGTTATTTCAATTAATACAATAAACCCGAGAGATTTTACTCACGATAAGCATCGTAAAACCGATGATACACCGTATGGGGGTGGAGCGGGCATGGTATTGTCGTGTCAGCCTTTTTTGGATGCGATAGCAAGTGTGCAATCTTTAGAAAATTCTGAAACGATAATTATGACACCTCAAGGTGAACTTTTTAATCAAAAAATGGCAGAAGAATTTTCAAAGAAATCGCAGCTTAAAATAATTTGTGGTCATTATGAAGGTTTTGACGAAAGAATAAGAATTTTATCTAAGGCAAGAGAAGTTTCCATTGGAGATTTTGTTCTATCAGGCGGTGAATATTCTGCTATATGTATCATTGATGCTGTTTCAAGATTACTGGACGGAACTTTGGGAAATTCCGAATCTAAAGATTATGATTCTCATTCGGAATATCTTCTTGAATATCCTCAATATACAAAACCAAGGATTTATGATGATTTAGAAGTTCCAGAGGTATTGTTGTCCGGTAATCATGCAAAAATAGCCGAATGGAGAAGAATAAAACAATTTGAGAGAACAAGAAGTAAACGTCCGGATTTGTTTAAAAAATTCTTAAATTCCGATTTATCGAAATCTGATAAAAAACTTCTTAAAGAAATTGAATGAGAATATTGAAGTGTTAAAATCTTTGTGAAAAGGTGATAAAAATGAGAGCAGCAGTTTTAAACGGTGATAAAATAGAAATTAAAGAATTTGAACAGCCTAAACTTGTCGGAAAAGGTGCTATTGTTAAAGTTCGAGGCTGTGGTCTTTGCGGTTCCGATATTGTAAAATTGAAACATCATAGTGTTGCCGACGGTACTGTTTTAGGTCATGAAATTGTCGGAAAAATTGTTGAAATTAATTCTGATTCAGAGTTTGCAATCGGTGATGAGATTGTTATGGGTCACCATGTTCCGTGTTTTGATTGTACATATTGTTATGGTGAAAACTATTCTATGTGCAGAAAATTTAAAAGGACAAATATTCTGCCAGGAGGATTTTCCGAATATATCTTTGTTTCGGAAGACCATTTGCAAAATACTGTTTTTAGAATTTCTACACTTATTTCAGATGAAGAAATATCATTTACGGAACCATTGGCATGCTGCATTAGATGTGTAAAAAGGACGGGTGTTGAATATAATTCAAATGTTCTTATTGTAGGTCTTGGTTCAATAGGTTTATTAATGGGGCAAGCGGCTCGTGAATTGGGGTATACTGCTTATGGTATTGATATTTTACCTGAAAGAGTTCAACTTGCAAAAGAATATGGATTTGAAGATGCTTTTATTTTGAATGATGTTGATGAAACAGTATCTGATATGAAATTAACGGTAAATCCTTCAGGATTTGATGCCGTGATTATGACATCTGGTGCAGATAGTGCTGTTGATTTGGCATTTAAGGCTGTAAGAGACGGCGGGACAATAAACGTATTTTCTTCAGTAAAATCAGATGCAACGGCTTATCCTAATAATCAGATTTATTACAGGGAAATAACCGTAACAAGCAGTTATTCTTCTTCTCCGGTTGATTTAGAAGATGCATTTGAATTTATACAAAATAATAGAGTAAAAACAGACGGTTTAACAACAAATTACCCTCTTGAAAAAATTAATGAGGCAATTGCAGATACTCTTTCAAATAAAATTATGAAAGCTTATATAGAGATTGATTAGCTATGAAAATGAATGCAATCAGATTTTATTCCCCAGGGGATATACGATATGAAGAAACAGATATAAAACAACCTAAAGCAGGTGAAGTTAGAGTAAAAATTATGGCTGCTCTCACTTGCGGAACAGATTTAAAAACTTTTCGCAGAGGACATCCGGTACTAATTAAACATACTCCTTCGGGATTTGGACATGAATTTTCGGGAATAATAGATGCTGTCGGAAAAAATGTTGAGGGCTTTAAGGTTGGCGACAGGGTTGTTGCTGCGAATTCTGCACCATGCGGCAAATGTTATTTTTGCCGTAAGGAAGAATATAATCTTTGCGAAAATTTAGAATTTTTAAATGGTGCTTATGCCGAATATATCAACGTTCCTGAGAGAATTGTTAAAAAAAATCTGATAAAAATTGATGATAGTTTAAGCTTTGAAAAAGCTGCATTTTGTGAACCCCTTTCAAATGTTGTTCATGGAATAGAAAAAACTGACATAAAACCTGGAGATACTGTCGGTATTGTCGGGATAGGAACAATCGGACTTATGTTTTGTAAATTGGCAAAATTAAAAGGGGCAAGAGTAATTGCCGCAGGAAGAAATCCTCTTAAATTAAAACTTGCAAAAGAATTCGGCAATGCGGATGAAGTTATTGATCTAACAAAATATAAAAATCCTGATAAGATTTTTTTGTCTTTTACAGAAGAAAATAAAGGTCTTGATGTAGCCATTGAATGTGTTGGTCTGCCTGAAATTTGGGAAAGAATGTTTAATATAGTAAGAAAAGGCGGTACAGTCAACCTGTTCGGAGGATGTAAATCCGGAACCACAATTAATATAGATACAAGAAGACTGCATTATGATGAACTGAAAGTAATTGGCGTTTTTCATCATACTCCCGAATATTTCAGACAAGCTTATGAGCTTATTGCTTCCGGGAAAATAGAAGTTGATAAACTTATTACTCACGTAATGCCGTTATCTCAAACAAGACAGGCTCTCGAAACCGTTGCATCGGGAAATGCAATAAAAGTTCTTTTAAAACCTTAATAACTGATTTTATACTGTCGCAATAACTTTTTCCGGATATTCCGATGTAATTTCTTCTCTTGCAACTACTGTAATTTCAGGTAAAAATTTTGTAAATACAAGAAAACCTATCTGTCTTATATTAGAAGGCAGTACTATTGTTACATCCTTTATGGAAAGACTTTCTTCTGCAAGTTTTTCTTTAATGCTTTTGACGATTTTTTCTATTTTACTGCTCTCAATTTTTACAATATTATCTTCATCTTGTTTTCCGCATAAATCATTAAGACTTTTTTTAGAAAGTTCAATCAGATTGATAACTCCGTTTTTATCTACCCTTGAAGCAGTTATTTGTCTTGCTAAAGCACGTCTTATTCCGCTTAATAATTCATCTTTGGAAGGTTCTGCCGCCAAATCATTAATTTTTTCAAAAACATACAAAATATCTTTGACGGAAACCCGCTCTTTGATTAGATTTGTAATAATGTATTTTAACTCTCCGATTGAAATAAAATCGGGAATAATATTTTCAATTAAATAAAGATTTTTTAGTGCAACAATTTCAATATATTTATTTATTGCTTCTTGTATTGCACAATAAGATAATTCTTTATTAATCATATGTAAGGCATTCTCTAATTCTTCTTCATAAAATGGACTATAAAAATCTCTATCTAAATTTGGACCATAAATGTGTGTATATTCCATATTTTTAAATAATTCTATAATTGAGTTTTCATAATTAGCTTCTTTAAATATCTG
>JBJEGL010000039.1:0-3856 GCA_051875035.1 Candidatus Gastranaerophilaceae bacterium
CTCTTGCAAATTATGCAGCAAGTTCTAAAAAAGATTTTGAAAAACCTTTTATTTTATCGGGAAATCCCTTTAAATACAAAGGCTTTCAAAATGCTGGCAATTTAACAGGCATAGCAGGGCAAAGAACAGGGTTTAAGTTTTGAATGATAAATAACACAAACAAGGCTCTAAAAATAAAAATTAAAGAGATTTAAAGCAAAATTAAATCGGTTTTGAAGACATTTCTACACAAAGGGAAAAATATGTTTAACATTTTTAAGAAAAAAATAAAATTAATATCATTTGAAAAAAAAACATCAATGATGGATGAGCTTGCAAAACCTCAAGATGCACAATATTTTTATAATTTTTTAACCAAATTACCTAATCCGGACATTGTACTTCGCAGAAGCGGACTCGGATATAAATCACTTCGAGACTTAAAATCAAATTATCAAGTCGGAACCTGTATTGAAAGCAGAAAAGCAGGTGTGACATCAAAAAAATGGAAACTTGAAAAAGGAGATTGTTCTCCAAAAGAATTTGACTTTTGGACTGAAATTTTCAAATATATTGATGTTTACAAACTCATAGAAGACATATTAGAAGCTACATTATTCGGATTTGCTCCAATAACCATAAAATATGAATCTGACGGACAATATTTATTACCAACGGAAACAGTTGCAAAACCTCAAGAGTGGTTTTACTTTGATGCTGAAAATAATTTTTATTTTAATTCAAAAAATAAAGAAAAAGATATTGTTGATTTGAAAAATCCTAAACTTTTATTGCCTCGTCATAGAGCGACTTTTTTAAACCCTTATGGAGAATGCATTTTATCAAGATGTTATTGGAATGTCGTTTTTATCAATTCATCTTTTGAGTTTTGGGTAAGATTTGTTGAAAAATATGGCTCACCTTTTGCAGTCGGTAAATTTGACCGTAATATGACTGATGAAGAAAAAACATCACTACTTAAAACTCTTATGAATATGATACAAGATTGTGCAGCAGTTATTCCGAATGACAGTACGGTTGAATTAATAGAACCTGCCGGCAAATCTGCAAGTTCTGAAATTTACAAAGATTTAATCAGCAAATGTGAAAATAACATATCAAAAGTTATTTTAGGTCAAACATTAACAACGGATATAGGTTCAAGCGGAAGTTATGCTGCTGCAAATACTCATCAACAGGTCCGACAAGATTTAATTTTATCAGATGTAAGACTTTGTGAAAGTACATTTAATGATTTTATTATGAAAGTTCATACACTTAATTTTGATAATACAAATGTGCCGATTTTTAACATTTATGATGAAGAAGATATTGACCAATCTCTTGCCGAACGTGATAACAAAGTTAAAACTTTGGGAGTAAAATTCACCAAAGAATATATTAAACGTGCTTATGGTTATGATAATGACGATTTTGAAATGGCGGATGAAAATTCATCATTACAAACCTTAAATTTTCAAGATAGTGAAGAACTTGAAAATGACGATTTTGAAAAAATGGAAAAGTTACAGGCTAATGATTGCGAAAAAATCATAAATCCAATCATAATACCGATTGTAAAGTTATTTAAAAATACAAAAAATGCTGAAGAGTGTATGGAGCAATTAGCGGAAATATATCCTCTTATGAGTACGGATGAACTTGAAAAAACACTTACCAAAGTCATTTTTATTGCTGAAATGTTAGGAAGATTATCCAATGACTGATATTGACTTAAAAAAAGCATTTTATATGGAGCCGAAAGAGATTGTTAAATACTTTGAAAGCAAAGGCTTAAAACCGTCTTTTGATTGGCACGAAGTTTACGAAGATGCTCATGCAAAGGCTTTTACTGTTGCTAAAATGACACAGACTGATTTGCTTAAAGATACACACGATATGCTAACAACCGCAATAAAAGAGGGTTGGAGCGAGGGCAAATTTCAAAAAAATGCAACCGAACTTTTTCAAAGAAAAGGCTGGGTAGGAAAACAAGAAGTTGTTAACCCGAAAACAGGAGAACAACAAACAGTTGAACTCGGTACACCTCGGAGAATTAAACAGATTTTTCAATGTAATATGCATTCTGCTTATGCTGTCGGCAGATATAAAAGTCAAATGGAAAAGTCTGATGTTGCTCCATATTTTCAATATTCCGCAATACTTGACGGTAAAACAAGACCTGAACATAAGGCAATGCATGGAAAAGTTTTCAGATACGATGATCCGATTTGGAATACAATGTATCCGCCGAACGGTTGGCATTGCCGTTGTACAGTTAAACAATTAACAAAAAGTGATGTGAGAAGAAAAGGCTTAACGGTTGAAAGCTCGGAAAACCATTTAAGAGAAGTTACGGAAATTGTCGGCGGTGAAGAAAAGCCCAATACGGTCTATACCTTTTCAAAAAATGGTAATATTTATGAACTCAAACCCGATGCAGGGTGGGCTACAAATTTGGGATTATTTGATTATATTCCTGATTTAGAAAAATATAATTACGACATAGCAAGTCGTACAGCAGATGTTTTTGTTAATTCAAAAGTTTTTAACAGATTTTGTAATCGTTGTTCAATTTTAGCTAAAAAAATTGAAGAAAAAGCAGTTTCTGATTTAACAAAAAACAATCAAAAACTAACAACAGGAGCCATTCAAAATTATGCAGTTAAAAATTTACTTAATAAAAAATATTCAAATTTAATAAAAAAAACAACTTTTGATATTGCTGTTTTAAATGAAGAACAAAAAAATTTGCTAAAAACCAACAGGCAAACATTAAAACTTTCAGCAGAAACATTGATAAAAGAACTTATTAAACATAAAGATTTAAACATTGATAATTTCAGACAAATTTCACCTTTTCTCAAAAATTCTGATGTTATGATTTATGAAAATCCGACTGAAAATTTATTATGTTTTAAATTATCAAATAAATTTTTTATTATTGCGTTGAAATCAACTAAAGATAAAACAATTAATTTTGTAAAAACATTTCATTTGTCAAATTTAAAAGACTTACAAAAAGAATTAAAAAAGGCAAACAATACAGTAATTTTTGATAAATTAAACATAAAAAAAGAATGATTTAACTTGGTGGACTGGAATTATTCCACCGTCGCCTGATGGCTCTGTCTCCAGATTTACAGTTATTAAATCATTCTATTTATATTATGACCGATTTTAAAAAAATTTCAAGTCTAAAAATATAAAGAAACTAATAAAATTAATAATTCTATTTTTTGAACAGGAACAAACAAAATGACAGAATACTACTTATACAAGACTAAAAACAATGACCGTTGGGATACGATTGCACAAAGATTTTACGGAGATTGTACAAAATATAATGAAATAATTGCCGCAAATCCGCATATCCCGATTGACACCGTTATTGAAGAGGGCATTGATATGCTTATCCCAATTAAAGAAACAACAAGTCAAACTTTGGATTTGCCTTGGTTTAAGGATTAATTTTATGTACGAATTAGCCATACCAAAAAACACAGTTTCAAAGCCGTTTTATGAACTAAAATACAACGGTCATAATGTTACGCTTGATTTTTCCGAATATTTACAAGAAATAACATATACGGATTATGAAAAAGAGCAATCAGACGAACTTACAATTCACTTAAAAGACAACGATAAAAAGTTTCAAAACAATTGGTATCTTGAAAAAGGAGCAAAACTTTCTTGTAAATTCGGATATGAAAATGCTGAAATATTAAATACGGGAACTTTCACCATTGACGAATCAACATTCAATTCTTCTCAAGACGGTGATACAATTGAAGTTAAAGCATTGGCAGCAACAATTAACAGTCCTTTAAGAACAAGCAACAGCAGAGTTTTTGAAGATAATACACTTATTCAAATT
>JBJEGL010000040.1:0-3850 GCA_051875035.1 Candidatus Gastranaerophilaceae bacterium
TCTTAACATTACTTTACAATACTGAGCAATCCAGTCCGAATAATATACGATTTTTGTTCATGCAATATGTACAAGATGGAGTTTCGAGCATAGCTATTTTAGAATAATCTTTAAAATTTCCGCCAGATCTGCCGCGATAATCGTCAGTTGTTAAGGGGCAGTTATATACTCCTGATTGAGTTAATATTCTGCTGTGTGAGCAATCAAGGTTTGTATATGGTTTGCTGACATTAATTTCTGTTTTGCAGTCTTCATTTTTTTTGATTAGCGGAACTATATTTATATTCATGTCATCTGTTGCGAAGTTAATTGTGTCAAAAATGTGTTTTATATTCATTTTCAAACTATTTTCGTCTTCATTAAAATGATTAACTACCGTTACAATTGGATTAAATCCGTATTTTAGAAGACTTTGTATTGAGTGCAGACATTTTCTGTAGCTTCCTCTTCCTCTTATTTCATCGTTTGTTCTTTCATCGTAATGTTCGAGGCTGAGTTTTAGAATAAGTTCGTTTCCTTTTTTATTTTCTTCTTCAACTTTTTTTAAAAAACGTGCTTTTTTATCATTTATACTATAACCGTTTGTATGAATTACAGTTGAAGAATGTTTAAGACAAAGTCTTAATATTGAATTAAAATCAGGATGAAGCATTGGTTCTGCACCTGTTAGGTGTATAAATTTTATATTTTCATTTTTCAAATCAAAAAGAGCTTCTTTTATTTTATCTATATGTATAAAATTTTTTGTATTTTTTTCATTTCTAAAATCTATATAGCAGTGTTTGCATTTTAGGTTGCATGCTTTCATGCTGAGTTCTATAAAAAGAGAATCAAAAGAAACGAGTTCACTTTTTGGGGAAGTTAATATATTCATTGTTTATAATCCTTTCTTACTAATGGATTTATTCTATTCAAATAAGGTTTATAATTAAATTGGGCAAATGTATAGTTTTTTAATATACTTTTCTTTAGAATAGTTATCCAAATGGCTATCTTCGCTTGTACATTGAAAATACGAATTATTGAAAAAAAAGAACTATTTTCATGAATTTAAGTAATAATTTACTAATAAGAGGTGAATTATGGCACGAATTTTAGAAAATGAAAGCGGAAGACGCAATATATTATTAACAACTGATGATATTTTAACATTGGTAAGGGAATATCAAAAAATTACAAGGGGTGCGGATAACTATAATGAGGTAAGAGAATTATTGGATAACCATAAATTGTTTTTACCTGAGGAAATTGTATAATACTAAATTTTACACTTTCGTAGGATATAATTATATGATTTAATATTTATTATAGATGACGAAAGGACAAATTTATGAAAAATAAAATTATATTATCCATAGTTTTTATATTGCCGCTAGCGATTTATTTTATGTTATTGTCTTTTAATCCTGATAAAACTATTGAAGCTTCCGTGGGAGCAAAGGCATTGGGAATACCGCAAGTACTTGTTTTTTCAACTCCGATGTGCGGTGAATGCAGAAAAATGACTCCGATTATTGAAAAAGCTAAAACAAAATATAAAGACAAAGTATCTATCGTAAAAGTAGATGCTTCTGAAAATAAACATCAAACACAAAAATTGGTTAGTCAATATAAAATATATGTTGTTCCTACTTTTATATATTTAGATGAACAAGGAAAACAGATTAAAAGAACTGAAGGTTCCATGCCTTACGAAATCTTTGAAGGTTATTTGAAAGAAATGATAAAATAATGGAAACGGCTAATATATTAATATTAATTATTATATCTTTTTTAGGTGGAGTAATATCATCAATTTCTCCGTGTACAATTGCTTTATTGCCTTTGATACTTGCCTATATTTGCGGAACTTCAAATAATTCTTACAAAGAACTTGCTCTTAAATTGTTATCTTTTTCTGTTGGTTTATCAACTATTAT
This sequence comes from Candidatus Gastranaerophilaceae bacterium, assembly GCA_051875035.1. GTDB lineage: Bacteria > Cyanobacteriota > Vampirovibrionia > Gastranaerophilales > Gastranaerophilaceae > RUG841. The sequence goes on from JBJEGL010000040.1 coordinate 1,920, forward strand.
GAGCATTTTAGGACTGTTTTGTGCAGTTTCCGGTAAAGTTTTAGGAAGTTTTGCTTCACCTGTATTGTTGATAATTTTTGGTTCGGTGTTGATGGCATTAGGGCTTCAGCTTACGGGAATAATTGATATTCCATTGCCCACAGTTGTCAAAAAAATACCGAAAAGTGAGTCTACGAGTCTATTCTGGTATCCGTTTTTAATTGGTGTTTTATTCGCATTTTTAGCTTCACCTTGTTCTACACCGATATTAGTTGCAATAATGGCGTTTGCAACAGCTTCTACAAAATATGCTACTGCCTTTTTAATGCTGTTTGCATTTGCTTTGGGTCAATGTATTATAATTGTTTTTGCGGGTTTATTTGCTTCTTTTTTAAAGAACTTGCAAAAAATTCAAAAATATACGGGTACTCTTATTAAAATATCCGGAGTTATTTTAATTATATTTGCTTTATTTATTTGGACGTCTATATACATCAATATTGTGAAATAGATATCATATTTTATGGTACATTATCCGTTATTCTGAGAGAGCTGGGCGACGGAAGATCGGTGTATCAATAAATTATCTGTCATTCTGAGGCTTTAGCCGAAGAATCTATTAAATTTTAAAATTCATGCAAAAGATTCTTCACCCCCCGAAAATATTGTCGGGTTCAGAATGACAACTAATCTGTCATTCTGAGGAAGCAAAGCGACCGAAGAATCTATATATAAATAATCTCTTATTCTAAGAGAATAATCTTAAGAATGACTCATAAATTTATTAAAATTAACGGTATAAATTCCGATTAAATATAGTTATTTAATTTCATAAGTTACATTTACAACAGCGGTAATTTTCTTTTGAATAGTATAAGCATCAATTACTCCCATATCGCTTACATTATTTGATTCCGGTGCCGTTATTTGGAAAACACCTGTTTTGACGGATAAAATTCTGCCTGTTTTATTGCCGTTAACTTTTAATGTGGAGTTAGCACGATTTTTTGCATCTTGAGAAGCTTTTTCCAATAATTTAACTTTTAAATCAGCTAATTTGGAATATTGATATTCCGGATTTTGAGAATTTATATCAATGTTCTGCTCAGTTAATTTTTGAATATCTGTTGACAGGTCTTTAATTTTATTTACATCATTTGATGTTACTTTAATATTTTGAGTATAATTGTATGCTGCAATATCATCAGACATATTGCCGTTAGGAAGTCTTTTGTATGATGTCCAAAAAGTTGCGGGTTCAAGGCTTATATTTTCTTCTGCTATTCCGTTTTCAATCAAGTATTTTTTTACAACGGGTATTTGTGCTTGAATAGTTTTATATGATTCTGCAAGGGTTGCTTTTTTAGTATTAATTGAAATTCTCCAGCTTGCAGAATCCGATGTTACGATTTCTTCTGCCGACCCTGTCATATATATCCCTTTTTGCGACATTGTTTTTGTTCCGATAAAAACAGCAATTATAAGTCCTATAGACAATATGATTGCCAAAAGGGTTAATTGATATTCTTTTAATTTTTCACATAAAAAACACATAATATTACTCCTTTTATTAAATCAAATATAATATGCCATATTTATATATTTAATTCAAGTAATATTGACAAAGTAAAAAGACTGATTTATCATTTTTCGTACCAAATAAGGAAAGAAGGGTGAAATTCCCTCACAGGTCCGCTGCCGTATAGTCGGAATGCTTATTAGTATGGTTACCTCGAGACAGGAAAGATTTTTTGTTATAACAAAAATGTTTCCGCAAATGGAAGATTGGAAAAGTATGAAAACAAAGATTTTAAGTGCTGTTATGGCAGCGATGGTCTTTGCCGGTATTCCTGCGTATGCTATTCAGGAAACAACCGATATGAGAGATGACGGCAAAGAATCAGAAATTCAAAAAGTATTGTACGGTCAACTTGACAGTAAACAAATTTATT
>JBJEGL010000041.1:0-3795 GCA_051875035.1 Candidatus Gastranaerophilaceae bacterium
ATGTTATGAAAACAAAGAAGTTAATAGAGGTTACAAAGAAGATGAACCTATGGGCGGATACGATATGTATTCCTCTTCAAAGGGATGTGTTGAAATTATGTCCTCATCTTACAGACGTTCGTTTTTGCAGAGTGATGACGGATATGCAATGGCGACAGCAAGAGCAGGTAATGTAATCGGCGGCGGTGATTGGGCTGCCGACAGACTAATTCCGGATTGTGTAAGATTTATCAATGAAAGCAAACAAATCGAAATCAGAAATCCGATTGCGGTTCGTCCTTGGCAGCACGTATTAGAGCCTTTGTCAGGTTATTTACTTTTGGGTAAAAAATTATTTGAAGAAGGTAAAAAATATGCCGAGGGCTTCAATTTCGGACCTAATGAAGACAGCATTTTGAAAGTTGCCGAAGTAGCTCAAAAAGTTGTTGAATATTATGGTAAAGGGGAAGTTGTCGTTCATAAAAGAGATGACTTGCATGAGGCAAACCTTTTGATGCTAAATATAGAAAAAGCAGAAAAAATATTAGGCTGGGTACCCGCCTATACTGCGGATGAAGCCATTGAAAAAACAGTAGAATGGTACAAAAATTATTACAATAATAAAAATATTGATATGTTTGATTTTACACTAAATCAAATATCGGAATACGAGGAAAGTATAAAATGGAACAAGAACTTCGCAACAAAGTAATTGAAGCGGCAAAAGAATATTATAAAAACGTATATGGCAATGAAAGAAAATTTGATTATATCCCTGCTTCAGGTAAATTATTAGATGAAGATGATTTAACGGGCATGATTGAAGCCTCCCTGGATATGTGGCTTACAGCGGGAAGATTTAACAAAGAATTTGAAAAGAATTTTGCCCAATTCTTAGGAGTAAAATATGCACTTTCAACAAATTCAGGTTCAAGTGCAAATTTACTTGCACTATCTGCATTAACATCCCATAAGCTTGGAGAAAGACAGCTTAAAAAAGGCGATGAAGTAATTACAGTTGCGGCAGGTTTTCCAACAACTGTTAATCCCATTATTCAGCAAGGTTTAGTCCCTGTTTTTATTGACTGTGAAATAGGAACATATAACATTGATGCTTCAAAAATCGAAGAAGCAATTACCCCAAAAACAAAGGCAATATTTTTGGCTCATACTCTCGGAAACACTTTTGACCTTGATAAAATTGTTGAAATTTGTGAAAAACACAATTTATGGTTGATAGAAGACAGTTGCGATGCTTTAGGTGCTGAATACAAAGGTAAAAAAGTCGGTACAATCGGTCATATCGGCACATACAGTTTTTATCCTGCTCATCATATTACAATGGGTGAAGGAGGTGCTGTTGTAACAAATGATAATCAGCTTTACAAAATTATAATGTCTTTTAGAGATTGGGGTCGTGATTGCTGTTGTCCGCCGGGAAAAGATAATGTATGCGGAAAAAGATTTAAACAGCAGCTTGGAAATTTACCATTCGGATATGACCATAAATATACATATTCACATCTTGGATTTAACCTCAAAATTACAGATTGGCAGGCAGCTCTTGGATGTTCTCAACTAAAAAAACTTCCGTCATTTTTGGCTAAAAGAACCGCAAATGCTGAATATTTAACTAAAAAATTATCAGACTTAACTGATTATATTATTTTACCGAAAATTCACGAGGGTGTTAAACCGTCATGGTTTGGATACTTAATATCGGTTAAACCGTCAGATAAATACAGCAAGCAAGCTCTTGTTGAATATTTAGAAACAAACGGAGTCGGAACAAGACAATTATTTGCGGGAAATCTTTTAAGACAACCTGTAATTGTTGACAATGAAATAGAGTTAAAAATAGGCAAGTCTGATATAATTAATTCTAAAGATTTGACGGAAGAACATTACAAAATGCTTCCGAATACTGATTATATTATGAATAATACATTCTGGGTCGGCACATTCCCGGCACTCGGGAAAACACAACTTGATAAAACGTCTGCTTTAATTCACGAGTATTTCAAAGGATAATCAGATGAAAATATTATTGACAGGCTCAGGAGGATTTATCGGAAAAAATTTAAAGTCGTATTTGCATAACAAATACGAACTTTTGACGCCCAGAAGTTTTGAGCTCGATTTAACCTCCGAATCAGCAGTCAATGATTATTTTGCCAAAAATGCAATTGATTTTGTAATTCATTGTGGTTCTACAGGCGGAGCAAGAGGAATTACAGATAAAGATACAACTGTTGAAGATAATCTTGCAATGGTTAACAATATTTTAAAATACAAAAAAGACGGAGTCCGTGTAATATTATTCGGTTCAGGAGCAATGTATGATAAATCAAGACCATTGCATAAAGTTTCGGAAAGTTCTATTGGCGACGTATTACCTCAAGATTTGTATGGCAAATCAAAAATGATGATAGCTCAAAAAATCAAAGATAGAGATGATGTTTTGTGTTTGAATATTTTTGCTTGCTACGGTTACGGTGAGAAAGAAAGTCGTTTTCCGAGTTATGCAATAGATTGCGTCCTAAATGGCAGAGATATTGAAATTAACCAAAATGTGATTTTTGATTATTTATTTGTCGAAGATATGCAACAAATAATTGAATATTTTATTGAAAATAAACCATTAGATAATATAATTAACATAACACCGACAAATAGTATAAGTCTTGTTGAAATAGCGGAAATTGTTAATAATTTTTCGGACAAAAAAGTCAAAATAATAATTAAAAATTCGGTTATGAATAACGAATACACAGGGGATAATAGTTTACTGATAAAGAATATTCCCTGCATAAAATTTACAAAAATAGAGTTAGGACTAAAAAAATTATTTGAACATAAAAGGCAGCAATTAATACCTGCATAATCTTGATAGTTAGGAGAAACTATGAATTTATTAGAAAAGAAAATGTTAGATACATTAAAAGATATGAAAGAAAATCATCATGTCATAGGTATAAAGGCAGAATTTGAAGCGGAAGGTACAAGACTTGAAGAAGCTTTAAGGTTAAAAGAAGTTGTAACAAAAGCAGGGCTTGATTTGACAATTAAAATCGGCGGTTGCGAAGCAATAAAAGACATGTACGATGCAAGAACAATAGGTATTAACACAATAGTTGCTCCTATGATTGAATCAGCTTATGCAGTAAAAAAATATGTCAAGTCAACAAAAATGGCATTTCCTGCCGAAGAATGGAAAGAAATAAAATTTTTGATAAATATTGAAACAATAAGCGGATTTAACTGTCTTGATGAAATTTTAAAATCCGAGGCTGCAAAGGATTTAGCAGGAATTGTTTTAGGACGAACAGATATGACAGGTTCTCTCGGTATGGGCAGTGATGATATCAACCATGAAAAGATTTTTGAAATAGCAGCACAAATTGCCGAAAAAACAAAATTATACAATAAAGAATTTGTTATTGGTGGCGGTGTTTCTGCTCATTCTTTACCATTTTTCAGAAGATTACCGGAAGGAACATTAAAAAGATTTGAAACAAGAAAAGTTATATTTGATGCACAAAAAGCAATTCATGATGAAAATGCTGATAAAGGTATTTTAAAAGCTGTCGGATTTGAATTAATGTGGATAAAAAACAAAAGAGATTTTTACAGTGCTATTTCTATCGAAGATGCAAAACGTATTGAAGTTCTTGAATCAAGATACAAAGCATCAATAAGAGAAGCCGGAGGCTTTGTTGAAGTTTAATAATTCAAAAATAAAATGTATAGTCTTTGATTTGGACGGCACGATATATTTTGGTAACACTTTAGCAACAAAAGCAAATGAAGTTATTG
>JBJEGL010000042.1:0-3793 GCA_051875035.1 Candidatus Gastranaerophilaceae bacterium
ACCGAGAGCAGAATTAGACAACAGATTACACGAATTATCAAAAGAAAAATTATACGTAGTATACTGCTACAATCAACAATGTCATTTAGGAGCTTGTGCATGCAGATTGTTATCAATAAACGGATATCATTGTATGCACCTTGACGGCGGTTTCAAAACTTGGAACAAAGAGTTCAAGTTCAAAGTCGAAAAATAAACTCAGAAACCGCAATAAAAAGCCCCGTTCATATTTAGGACGGGGTTAATATTAATAATACTTTAATTACTTATATTTGAACTTATTTTATATTCATGTTAACCTCAATACAAAATTTGTATTAATAAGGTTAAAATTATGAACAAAAGTTCAAATAAGCAATTAAAAATTGGTATACCGAGAGCAATTTCTTATTATGGAAACTATCCTTTTTATTATGGTTTTTTCAATGCACTTGGAATTAAAATTATACTTTCCGATAAAACGACAACTAAAATTATAAATGATGGCTGTAAATATCTTGTTTCCGATACATGTTTACCGATAAAAGTTTTTACGGGACACGTAATAAATCTTTTAGATAAAGGCTGTGATACAATATTTGTACCGTCAATACAGTCTACTGCATACAAAATCAATAATTGCAGTAAAATCAGAGGTTTACCGGAAATAATCAGAAACGTTATAAACAGACCGTTTAAAATGATAGAACCGACTCTTGATAAAACAGAAAATATCGGTTTAAAGGATTTTTGTAAAAATATTGCAAATGAATACGATATTAAGGATACTAAAAAAATAGATTTTGCAATGAAAGAAGGCTGGAAAGCTTACAATAATTTTTATGAAATGACAAAATCAGGTATTACATTTCAAGAAGCCATTGATAATTTACATGCAAATAAACTCGTAAAGAAAAATATAAATATTCTACATCCTGTATCTATTGCAATTATGGGACACGGATATAATTTATTTGACGAACATATCTCTATGAAATTAATACAAAAGCTTGAAAAAATGGGGGTTACGGTATATTCCTCAATAAATGTTACAAGAGAAGAAGCACTTAGTGCAATTAACAAAATCGGAGAATTTCAATACTGGGCAAATGAGCATGAATTAACAGGTACAGCAGCACACTATCTTGTAAATAATAAAGTTGACGGTATTATTGCTTTATCTGCATTCGGCTGTGGTCCTGATTCTTTAATGTTTGAAGAAATGTCATATCATGCAGCAGAAAGAAATATTCCGATAATTCACCTTACAATAGACGAACATACAGGAGAAGCTGGTTTTATAACAAGAGTTGAAGCCTTTGTTGATATGATTATTAGAAGAAAGAAATTAGATAAAATCAAAAAGTCTATCAACAATATTAATATACCTGCTAAAAATGCGTTAGAAAATTATAACGGAATAAAAAAATCAAAAATAAAAGTATCCAAAACAACAAATTATTCAATAAGATAAAATGAAAAAAACAAAATATTATTATTCCGGTGCAATACACATTCATACACAAAAGTCCGACGGTACCGGAAATATTCAAGAAATTTCAAAAGCCGCTAAAAAGGCAGGTTTATCTTTTATTATCATAACAGACCATAACTGTTATGATACGGAAGAAGGTTTTTATAACGGAGTTTGCGTTATAAAAGGAGAAGAACTCTCACCCGATAACGGAAACCATTATCTTGCTCTCGGAATTAATCAATTTATTAGCAATAACCCCGATAGTCCGCATAAAAATGCCGATAATGTCCGTAAAAACGGCGGTTTGGGATTTGCTGCACATCCTGATGAATCAGATAATCGAAAAAATAAAAATAAACCGCTAAAATGGCTTGATAAATCCGTTGATGTTGACGGCATTGAAATATGGAACTGGTTTTCGGACTGGGCTGATAACTATGATGACGGTAATATTTTTAAAATTGCCTATTCTTACCTATTTAGACAAAAACTAATAAAAGGAGCAAATGAAAAAACTCTTGAATGGTGGGATTTTTTGAATAATAAAAATTCCTGTATTGTACCTGCGATCGGCGGAGTAGATGCCCATGCATTAAAAATAAAAAAATATATTATCCCTGTTACAATTTTCAGATATGAATATATGTTTAAGACGGTTACTAATAGTGTTCTTTTGGATAATCCTTTAACAAAATCTTTTGAAGAGTGTAAAAAAGAGATTTTATCTTCATTAAAAAAAGGTCAAAATATAATCATCAACAAGAAAATAAATACAAATAGTGCGATTATATTTAAAATAGCTAACGAAAATGCGGAAGCATATAGCGGAGATAAAATATATTTAGATGACAAAACATTTTTGACAACAGAGCTGCCATGCAATGCAACCATTTGTATTTTTAAAAACGGACAAGAAATTCACAAACAAAGCGTAAGAATATTAAAATATAAAATAGAAGAAAAAGGAAAATACAGAATACAAGCATTTTATAAAAACAAACCTTATGTTTATTCAAATCCGATACTTGTAGAATAATTTTGTGTTAATCTGTTTATATGAAAGAAAAGCGAATAGATTTAACACAACTTGAAGATACAATTGCGGCAAAAGACAGAGTAATCGCTTGGCCGAGAATGGGCAGGATTGACATACCGTTGAAAGCACTTTTGAGCAGCCTCGGAGCAAAATTCGTTATTCCTCCGCCAAATAGCAATCAAGCGTTGGAATTGGGAGTCAAAAACAGTATTGAAGGAATATGTCTGCCATACAAATTAAATTTAGCAAATTATATTATGGCTCTTGAAAACGGAGCAAATACGTTAATGATGTTTCAGGCACCGGGTTCTTGCAGACTTGGCAACTATACGAGAATGGCACAAAAGACTTTAAAAAAAATGGGCTATAAATTTGATATGGTCATTTTTGATATGTATAAAAGTAAAATGAAACAGACATTACACGCATTCTGGCACGTTACAAGATGTTTAAATCCCTGGAAATATTATAAAGGATTTAGTTTGGGTTTTACAAAATTTTTTGCTGTAGATATAGCAGAACGCCTTTTATTTTATACACGCCCGAGAGAATTAAATAAAGGTGATGCAGAAAAATGCTATAACAAATGGTTGGAAATTATTGACCAAACAAATTCTCTCATAAAAGTTAAAAAACTCAAAAAACAAATACAAAAAGATTTTGCACAAATCCCGATTGATGAAAAAAAAGAAGTTCCAATTGTATATTTAATCGGAGAATTTTTTGTGTTACTTGACCCGTATACAAACCAAAATATTGAAAAAGCACTTGGAGATATGGGAGTAGAAGTTCAGCGTCAAATAATGTTCAGCGATTGGTTAGAACACGTATTGAAGCCGTCTTTATTTTATAAAAAAGAGTCGCATAGAGAGCGTTCCGTACGCTATTCCGCAGATTATATGAAACGGGCAATAGGAGGAGAATGCATTGAAACAATCGGAGATATTGTTTATGCTTCAAAACATGGCATAGACGGAGTAATACATCTTTCACCGTTCGGCTGCATGCCGGAAATTGTCGCTCAAAATATTATTCCAAAACTCAGCAAAGAAGAAAATATACCTGTTTTATCTCTAATTTTAGATGAACAAACCGGAAAAGCAGGATATATAACCAGAATAGAAGCATTTGTCGATTTAATAAGAAGAAAAAAATTTAAAAACAAACACAGAAAATTAAATGATTTTGTTAAATAGTTTTGCAAATACAAATATTGTGGTATCTTAATAAGAGAAAGCAGACCATTATAGGTAGGATTATGTTAAAATCAAGAAATAAAATGACATTTGAAAGGTTAAAAT
>JBJEGL010000043.1:0-14103 GCA_051875035.1 Candidatus Gastranaerophilaceae bacterium
CTTTAACTTCATGTTTTTTTTCGGCATTAATTTGATAAGAATAAGCATTTTCTAAAAATTTGACTTTTTCAACTTTACCTTCGGTAGGATTAATGATAACTTCCGCAACCGGACTTTCAACATTGATATTATCCAATTTTACTTTGACGTTACCCTTCAAATCAATTTTATGTTCCGAATCTTTAAAATGTTGAGTATCTGATTCTACAGTTAAATCAGCAGCAGTTGCAATACCCGCAATTAAAAATGTTATTGCCGATGAAATCAAAAATTTTTTCATAATTGAATATTATCCTTATCATAAATTTCTGTTTTTGTGCGTCCTATTACTTTGAGATTTGTAAAATCATCCGTTAATACTGCTTTTTGAGCGTAAACAACAACTTTTGAAGATAGTTGCAAGCGAACATTTTCTTCCGCAACAACGTCAGAACCTTTGCCTGCCCATTTCATTCTGTTTGCGGAAACATTAGAACCGTCTTTATACACAATAAGTGTTTTTTCATACAAAATAATTTCTTTTTTTATCTGATTGTATGTACCTCTTGCTGATTCAAAACTTGCAACTACTTTATTATCTTTATAAAAATTTCCGACAATATCGTTTAAAATAGCTACCTGATTATCACTGTCGTAATAACCGTTATCAGCAAAAAGTTCCCATGATTTTTCTCCGTCTTTCGTTTCCGTAATAAGAAGATTTTGTATTGTTGCTTCTTTCTTTCCTAAAGATTCATCCGTTAAACGTTTTTGAAAATTCTTAGTAATTATTCCGGCAGAAATAAATGACCATGCACAAGCCGCAATAACAACAATTAATAAAACAATATAAACGACATTTTTCTTTTTCATATATGCAAACCCATAAACATTGTATCATAAAAACAAAAAGCTGTTATGTTTCTTTGGCTTAATGAATCTTTTATTCTTATTTTTTTGTGTAACTTTACTATAACATTTTTTATATAAAAAATTAAAGTTACAAAAAAAAATGTCGATAAATAATTCGTGAAAGGTGAATAATGTCCGGTGTAAATATTTCATCAGCTCAAATAAATAAATTAAAGCAGTCCATAAAATCTTTGGACGGCTATAAAGAATTGGATATATCAAAATTTACGGGTAGTGTTTCTAATATTTTTGATAATTTAAATAAAAATTATGATAATGCTTTTGAAAATACAGGCATGAAAGAAATTTTATCAAGTATTGCTGGTGAAGATAGCAAAATTTCAGAAGCAGAATTAAAAGAAATAATGAATTCTGACGGAGATAAATTATTCTCTTTATCCGATTTTTCTGCTTATGCAGAAAATGCTGTTAATGAAGCTATAAAAGAATTTGACTTAGACAAAAATAAAAATATAGAAATAAAAAATTTTAAATCCGGAGATACCAAAACAAAAGTTACACAAACAAATGCAAATGGCGAATTGGAAAAACTCTCTAAAGTTAAAAAAGATGGAACAAAATACGATATAGCTTACAATTCTGACGGAATAAAAAAATCGCAGTACACAACACATCCTGATGGAACAAGTATTTTAACTGAGTTTAAATACGACGCAAACGGTAACAAAATAGGTGCTGTTTCAACAAGATATGATGCTAACGGTAATTTACAAAGTGTAACGGAAGCAAAATATGACAATCAGGGACGACAAACATACGGAAAAACAGTTGATGCTGACGGTAAATTAAAAGGGGAAGCAAATTATAAATATCAGGAAAATGAGGATGGTACTACATCTCAATTGAGATATAGTGCTTCTTCAGGAGAATTAACGAATACTGTTGTATATAAAGACAGTATTAATGATCCTATTTCCAAAACGAACCATTTAACAAACAGCGTAGAAACATTTACCAAAAAATCAGACGGGACTTTTAACTCTGTTGTCAAATCGTCTAACGGAAATACATTAGAACAAAATACATACGACGAAGACGGTAATATTAAAACAAAAATTGAATACAATGAATACGGAGAAAAAACAGCTGAAACCACTTATACATACTACGATAACGGTGAAATAAAAAGTGAAAACAGAAAAGAATTTGAAGTTAAAATAAGAGAAACTGAAGTTCCTGAACAAAAAATACAAAATTCTCCTACAAAAAATACAGTTTCGGGCGGAAAAGGAAGCCTTGGACTTACAGGAGAAGAACTTGTTGACGTTGCAAAAGCCATGTTAAACAAATATGGTTCTTCACATAATTATTGTGCAACAGGTGTAAGCAGAACCTTCCAAATGGCATACGGAATAGAACTACATGGTAACGGTTGCGATTGGACTGCAAACATGGATAACTTAGTTTCACGAGGTGCTTTCCAAGAAGTTACAGCCAATTATCCTTCTTCTGCCGATTTAGCAAAACTGCCGGCAGGTGCAGTTGTTACCTGGGATAGTACAGGTATTGATACTCCTGCCGGAAAATATGGTCATGTAGCAATCGCAGACGGTAAAGGTGGTGAAATTTCCGACCATTATCAAGCTCAAATATATAAAAGTGTTGGCGGTCGAAATAATACCTACCATATTTATATACCGGTTTAATAAATTTAAAAAAGACCATGCTTTTTATTTTGCAAGGTCTTTTGTTTTATAAATATAGGGTGATATTTTAGACAGAAAGTTTTGAAAAATCACATATCCTGTCAAATTTTGATTTTACCAAAGTTAATAATTTCAAACGATTATTTTTAACTGCTTCATCTTTATCCATAACTAAAACTTTGTCAAAGAATGCTGAAATCTTGTTTGTGCATTCTGAAAGATTTTGAGCTAATTTTTCAAATTCATCATTTTCATTCACATTCGCAATGCAATCGTACAATGTTTTTTCGCAATCTTCTTTAAATAAGCCTTCATTAGGACTTTCAAGAATTTCTTTTCCTTTAATAATTCTGACAATTCTTCCTGCTGCTTCATTTAAGTCTGCAAAATATGGTTTTGTTGTTATATTAGTAAGAGCGTCAGCTTTTTCAATAAATTTATTCAAATCAGCCAATACATCCGTATTTGAAATACATGCTTCCAAAATATTATTTTGATATTTATCAGAAAGTAATATTAACAATCTTTGAACAAAGAAATCATAAATTTTGTTATACAGTTCTGTAGGTTTTTCCGATTTAACAGGTAAAATTGAAATAGCTTTTTCTATTAATTTTGATAAATTAATATTTAATTTTGCATTTAAAATAGTTTTTAAAATACCTAAAGCAGCACGGCGAACGCCAAGCGGGTCTTGAGAACCGCTGATTTTAGCACCGCTTGCAAAAATAACCGTTACAGTATCAACTTTATCCGCAATTCCGACTAATTGTCCTTCTATACCTTTTGCAATATCAGAAGACGCATTTAACGGATAATAATGTTCTTTAATACCTTCTGCAACTTCTTGTTTTTCTCCGCAATGTTTTGCATAATCACAACCGATAAACCCTTGAAGTTCCGTAAATTCAAATACTAAACTTGTTGCCAAATCTGCTTTACAAAGTTTAGCCGTTCTTTCTATTGTAGAAACAGGAGTTTTTGTTTCTTCGGCTAAATATTTTGAAAGTTCAACAACTCTCAATGTCTTGTCATACATTGAGCCCATGCCTTTTTGGAAAGTCATATCTTTAAGATTTTCGAGGTAACTTTCAAGAGGCTTTTTAGTATCTTCTTCAAAGAAGAAAATACCATCTTCAAGTCTTGCAATAACAACTCTTTCGTTACCGGCTTTAATATTGTCAAAACCTTCAGAACCAACGAAGTTTGCCATTGTAATAAATTTATTTAATAATTTACCGTCTTTATAAAGCGGGAAATAACGTTGATGAACAGCCATTACAGTAACAGTAACTTTGTCCGGAACTTTCAAATATTTCTCGTCAAAATCGCAAATTACAGGAACAGGCCATTCTGTTAAATAAGTAACTTCATCAAGTAAATCTTCATCAAAAACGATTTCCGCACCGATTGACTTTGCAGCTTCCGTTGCGGAACGAACAATTTCTTCTTTTCTCTTTTTTGCATCCGCAATAACCTTAGCATTAAATAATTGTTGTTCGTAATTATCTATATCTATATTTACGGAAGAAGCAGCAAACCTGTGACCTCTGGAGGTATGACCGGATTCAACATCCAAAAAAGAAATTTTAGCTTCTTCATTGTTAAATAAAGACACAAGCCAACGGATTGGTCTTTGAAATTTTACATCAAAATCAGCCCAACGCATGAAGTGAGAACCGTTTAAAGAAGAAATAATATTAGGAACATTTTTTTCAAGGATTTCTTTTGTCGATTGACCTTTTTCTTCAATTTTTGCATATAAGTAGTTATTTTCAACATAGAGATTGTCTTGAGAAATATTATTTTTCTTTGCAAAACCAATGGCAGCAGGGGTCAAATTACCTTCTTTATCATAAGCGATTGTGGCAATCGGACCTTTAACCGTTTTAGTAATATCTTCTTTTTTATCAGGGAGACCTTCTATTAAAACAGAAAGTCTTCTGGGAGTTGCAAAAGTTTTTATATTGGAAAAAGATAATTTATTTTCCTTAATAAATTTTTCAAAAGCTGTAATAAGCTGTTTTTCCGCATTAGGAATAAATTTGTACGGAAGTTCTTCTACACCTATTTCCAATAAATATTTGTTCATAATAAGCCTCTTTGCATTTAATATCAGACATTTGAATTATATTTAAAACATGGTTATGTCGCAATAAAAAATTTGTTGCAAAATTTTTTTGATTGTTTTATAATTCACTTACGAACAGAAATGGGATCGTAGCTCAGTCTGGTTAGAGTGTCTGCCTGTCACGCAGAAGGTCGCGAGTTCGAGCCTCGTCGGTCCCGCCATTTTTAGAAAATGGGTTTTTTAACAAAAGCTCAAAGACTGAAGTAAGCACTACGCTTACTTTTTTGTCTTTATAGGTAAAGTTCGATCCTATTATTTTTAATATTTGTCGCTTGGTTTTCGGGCGTGCCTCTCAATAGGCTTGTGGTGCGTGTTTACAAAAGTTTTCTAAAATCTTCGTGCCTTCGTCAAAAGTTCGATCCGCTTTGTTGATACTACTTAATTTTTGTATGAGTTCTTCTTTTTCCTCATACCATTTATTATGTTTTTCTTTCCAAAATTCTTGGCTTATTTTTTCGTCTAATTTGTCTGTATATAAATTATCTATTCTTGCCTGAAGCCTGTTTATTTGTTTTTGTATATTCTCCACGCTACTTTCTTCGTATTCGCCTTTCAGTCTTCTTGCTTCTTTTATTCCTTTTCTGATAAGATCAAATAAACCATTATCAGGGTTGGGAATTTTTCTTATAAGATCCGTAAATACTTCGTCTAATTGTTCCTCTCTTATCCAATCTCTTGTGCAATCACCGCCACGCTTGCCCGTGCAATGATAGTAAACATACTTGCCCTTCTTCAGTTCTGCCGTCATTTGACAGCCGCAATGTCCGCAATGTATTAAGCCGGTATATAAAAATTCTGTGTCGTGGCTTCTTGCTTTACTCTGATTAAATAATTTCTGAACACTATTGAATAATTCGACATCTATTATAGAATTCTTCATTTATCCGCTTATAAAGTATCTTGATGAAGGTATGAGTGTGAGGTAAAAATAAGGCAAAATTTGTACAAGATTTGACAGGTTTTTTGATAAAAAATTAGAACATTTTACAAAAAATTTGACTTTTCACTCGGAACAAGAGTCAAACTAAGTGTTACAGTACAACAGAGTAAACAATTATTAATTTAAAATATTTTTTCTTTTATATATTAAATAAAAATGTGATTTTCAAATTTTACTTTTTTTGATAAAATAATATGAGGATATAGAAAAAGGTAAGTAAAAAATGCTTTTTGAATATGAAACAAAAATAACGGATATATTGAAAGAAATAGGATTTTATTTTCTTATTATAGTAGTTTTGATTCTTGGCGGTTCAATTTCTGTTGGTATTTTTTACGGTGGTAATCCTCTCAATTTAGTTTCTGATTTAATTGATAATAACTTATTTCCAATCTTTTTTATTATTTTTATTTTAGAAGTTATTGTATTATTGGTTAAAAAGATGAAAATTATTTCATTTTATGATGAAGAGATAATAATTGCCAATAAAATTCTTAAGAATTTGGAACAAAAAACAATAAACTACCAAGATATAGATTGGTTTTTAATTCATCCTGTATTAAATCTAATTGACGTTAAGAGCAAAAACAGAAAAACTTGTTTTCAACTATACGTTGATGAAAAAAGCAAAAAAAAGATTGCTGATATTTTAAGAATTAGAGTTTCGAGTTTAGAAGAATCGGAAAAACTCCAAAATAAACTTAATGAATCGGAAAAAATCGAAAAAGTATTGCCGTTATTATTATTAATGTTTATATTTTTAATTTTCATAATTCCTATATCGTCATTTTTCATAACTAAAAAAGCAGACAAACGTTTGGATGAATACATTAAAAGCGGATATAAGGCTGAGAAAACCCTCGATGAAGCCTATGGGTTATATTTTGCGGGTGCACATAATAAATCTTATTATAATTATAAACAAATATTGAAAATAGATGTCTATAGACATGACAAATATTTAGCTGATAATTTTGCGTATGTAAATAAACTTTTTCCTAATAAGGTAAAAGAAACAAAGGCAATTCTAAAATCTAAAAGGTTGACTAAATAAATTGATTTATAATTTTGCAAGTTTATCAACGGTTCTTGCAAGGGTAATTTTGACGTGAGCATAATTTAAACCGCCTTGCATATATGCAGCGTAAGGCGGTCTTACAGGACCGTCTGCGGAAAGTTCAATAGTAGAACCTTCAACAAATGTTCCGCCTGCCATAATTAAGTTATCTTCATATCCCGGAACAACATCAGGAACAGGTGTTAAGTATGATTCAACAGGAGAACATTCTTGTATTGTTTTACAAAATTCAAGTAAAGGCTCTTTTTTACCGAACTTGATGGTTTGAATTAAATCAGTCCTTATTTCATTCGGTTTTGGTGTAGATACAAATCCAATATCTTCAAATACCTGAGAAGCCAGAATAGCTCCTTTAACAGCCTCCGAAACAACGGACGGAGCTATAAAAAGACCTTGAAACATAAGTCTTGTTTGATTGAACATTGCACCGCCTTCTCTGCCTATACCCGGTGCAGTTAAACTTGCAGCTACAAGTTCAACGAGTTCATCCTTTCCGGCAATATAACCGCCTGCTTCAACAATGCCGCCACCTGCATTTTTAATAAGAGAACCTGCTATTAAGTCTGCACCCACATCTGTCGGTTCGTCTTTTTCAACAAATTCACCATAGCAATTGTCAACAAAACAGATACAATTCGGATTTTTTGATTTTACCGTTTCAACAATTTTTTTTATTGTCTGAATATCGAGGGATTTCCTCAAAGAATAGCCTCTTGAACGTTGAATAAGAACCATAGTAGTGTCTTTGTCAACTTTTTGATATAAAGAATCAAAATCTACTTCACCGGGGTCATTTTTTAAAGGAACTTCATCATAAGAAATACCATGTCCCATAAGTGATTGCTTATAATCGCCTCGTTTACCGATTACTTCTTCCATTGTATCATATGGTGAACCTGCAACGGAGAGTAATTTATCGCCATGTCTTAAACAACCGAATAAACAGCAGGAGAGTGTATGTGTTCCGGAAACGAAGTGGGGACGAGCCATTGCTTTTTCTGCATGAAAAACATCCGCAAATACATTATCCAATGTTTCTCTTCCGATATCATCGTGACCATAACCTGATACGGTATAAAAATGCTGCATTCCGACTTTATTCTTAATAAAAGCATCAAGAACTTTTTCTTGATTATGCTCTTTTATTGCATCTGTATGTGTAAATTGTTCCGAAACTTTTTTTTCGGCTGTTTGTATTATTTCAAAAGTAGACTGTTTCATATTAAAATCAAAACACAAACATCAATTTGTTTCAAATCTGTATTTCAATAAAATAAATTTGGTGTAAAATAACTATAAAACTGCGGGAATTTTTTATTATGTCTAATAATAACGAAAAGAAGAAAAAAGAATTTGGAGAATTGACAAAAGACCGTTATAACAGGACTTTTTCTAAATTTTTACAAAAAGAAGAACCTCAAAAAGAAAGCATTATGGGATTATTTGCAGTTATAGTTTCCATTTTACTTATTGGAACCGGAATCTTTGCTGTTTTTTCTTATTTTTCGGGAAAACCTGCTTCTGACTTATTGGATATTTATAAAAAAAATGATGTTGTAAAAATAGAACAACAAAAATTTTCCAATAACTTTTTTAATAAACGTCAAAATATTTTGGTATTGGGTGTTGATTCAAACGGACAAGATACTGATCCTTTTGAAAATACCCGCTCTGACACAATTGTTATACTTAGTATTAATCCGAAAAGTCGTTCGGTAAATGTTTTATCTATTCCAAGAGATAGTAAAGTCTATCTTGCTCAAGATAAAGGTATTGATAAAATAAATGCTGCACATGCAATAGGCGGTATTGACCTTGTGAAAGAAACTATTGAATCAACTTTTGGGTTTAAGATACATAATTATATCGTTTTTAACACAGAAGGTGTTGTTAAATTTATTGATGCAATCGGCGGTATTCCGGTTTATGTTGAAAAAGATATGAGATATCGTGATTATTCCGGTAAACTCAATGTTAATCTTACAAAAGGTGAGCATATTTTAAACGGAAAAGATGCTGAAGGCTTTTTAAGATACAGAAAAGATGCTTTAGGCGATATTGGAAGAACATCCCGCCAACAGTGGTTTTTGAGAGCGTTGGCTCAAAGAATGAAAGATCCCGAAGTAATTGCAAAAATTCCCGAAGCGTTAAAACTGGCTGATGAATATGTAAAAAGCAACTTAAGTTTGTTTCAAATGTGTCAGTATGCTGCATTTGCAACCGGTTTGGATATGTCAAAAGTTGAAATGGCAACAATGCCTGGAGCACCTAATAAAAAAGGATATATCAGTTATTGGATTCTTGATCCCGACAAATGCCGTGAGGTTATAAACAGAATGATTTATAATAAAACACCGAATGTTGATTCTGATAAAAAGCCTGTTGTGGGTATTTTATACACTTCAGATAATGCTGAAAAAGCACTTGAGTTAAAAGAAAAATTGATAAATGCTGGATTTGAAGTTAATTGTGAAAGAAGAAGACATTTACCTCACCCTCAAATTTTTGGACATTCCACTATTGTCACAAAATCTTTTGTGAATAAAATGAAGAAAGATTTTGATGAAATCAGTGAACTTCAATTTGTATATGATCCGGTACGCTTATATTGTACAGATAGTGATTTTACGATAGTATTGTCTAAGTAATTAAGGAGGATATATGCTTTTAAAGGAAATAGAAGAAAGATATTCGGTAAGAAATTTTTCAAATAAGAAAATATACGACAGAGATATCCACGAGATACTGGAAGCAGGAAGACTCGCACCATCTTGGATGAATGTACAGCCATGGCATTTTATCGTAACGGATAAACAAGAACAAAAAGATTTTCTTTCTGTTTGTGCAAACTTTCAAAAGCAAATAAAAGAATGTTCACATGTTATAATGGTATTGGGTGATTTAACAGCTTGGGGCAATACAAAATTTTCTGAAATTTTAAAAGAAAAAGGAATGAACAGTGAAAGTATTCAGTATATTTTAAACGATAAAGGTTATAACCCTGCAAAACATGGTGAGCAATTGCTTATAACACGTACGATGGAACAATGTTCATACGCTATATCTTTTATGATGCTTCAAGCTAAATTTATGGGAATAGATTCTTGTATTATTGGAGCATTGGCAAATGAATTAACAGGATTTAAGCCTGAATTATTACAGGATATCAGAAAAAGATTCCAAATACCGAACGGTATGTTTATTGCCGGACTTTTAGTTCTTGGATATGAAAAAGAAAATTCCAAAGTGCCTGTAAAAAAAAGAAAGAGTTTTGAAAAAGTTGTATCAATTGAAGAATATAGTGAATAATGGATTTTGAATAATGGAAATATTGAAATTAGCAGTCCCGAATAAGGGAAGATTATCAGAAAAAATATATGGGCTTTTAAACAATGCGGGATTAAATTTCCCGACAAAAGGCGAAAGAGCATTACAAGTTACAACAAAAGACGGCAATTATTCCGTTATATTCTTGAGAACACAAGACATTCCAAGATTTGTGGAAAAAGGAGTCGCGGATATCGGTTTTACAGGATTTGATATTGTTACGGAACTTGAATCTGATGTTGAAAAAATTATGGATTTAGACTTTGGATATTGCGAAATGGTTGTTGCGGTAAAAGATGAAGATGAATATCAGACAGTTGAAGATTTACCGAAAAAAATAAGAGTAGCAACTTCTTTTCCTAATATTGCTAAAAAATATTTTACAGAAAAAGGAAAAGAAACAGAGATAACGGAAGTTTCTGGAGCAACCGAAATTACTCCACGTTTGGGACTTTCCGATGTAGTTGTAGATATAACTTCTTCCGGTTCAACATTGAAATCAAATAAACTGAGAATTATTGATAAAATACTTGAATCAACAGCTGTTGTTATAGCAAGGAAAGATTTACCCGAAACATTAAAAGAAAAAACAGATGTTTTGTTAACAGCAATGCAATCTGTAATTGCAGCGGAAGGTAAAAAGTATCTTATGGCACATATTCCGAAAGATGCACTTAACCAAATAAAAGAATTCCTACCGGGACTTTCTTCTCCAACAGTTACAAGCCTCTTGGATGATGATAAAAATGTTGTAATTCACGTTGTTGTGGATAATGAAAAAGTATATGACAGCATTCACAGATTGAAACAACTTGGCGGACAGGGTATTTTAATTATGACAGTTGATCAAATGGTGAGGTAAATAATGAATTATCCAAATCTTGAAGCATTAATTAAAACAATAGAAACTCTTCGTTCAGAAAACGGATGTGCGTGGGATAGAGAACAAACGCATAAATCTTTGCGACATAATATGATAGAAGAAGCTTACGAAGCTATTGATGCAATTAATACGGAAGATATGAATCATTTGAAAGAGGAATTGGGAGATGTTTTGCTTCAGGTTCTTCTTCATTCTCAAATTGCAAAAGAGGAAGGCTGTTTTGATATTGATGAAGTTGCGAAAAGGCTAAATGAAAAATTAATTCATCGTCATCCGCATGTTTTTGGAGATATTAAAACAGAAGATACAAAAGTTATTTTGGATAATTGGGATAAATTAAAAGCAGAAGAAAAACCTCACAGAAAGTCTGTTATGGACGGAGTTTCAAAGTCCCAATCAGCATTAATGAGTGCTCAAAAAATAAGTTGTAAAGCTGTAAAAGTCGGTTTTGAATGGGAAAATGATGCTCAGTTAAGACAATGTATTGTATCTGAATTTCGTGAATTTATGCAGGCAAAAACTTACGATGATAGAGAAGAAGAATTTGGAGACATTTTATTCGCTCTTGTTAATCTTGCAAGACGAAGCCAAATTGATGCCGAACAAGCTTTAATTCGTTCAAATACAAAATTTATGAAACGTTTTAGAAAAATGGAAGAAATAACTCAAAAACCGTTGAAAGAGTTGTCTTTTGAAGAATGGGATTCTCTGTGGAAAAAGGCAAAGACTTTGACTATGGAAGAGGTTTAGAACTTTTATTTTAAATTATAAAAAACAGAATAAATCTTTTGCAATTTTATGTGAAAGGTTTATTACTTTTTAATAAGTGAAAAAAAAGGATTATATTGGAAGCAGGAATGATGGTTTGTTTTGGTGCAAGCTGGCCGTTTCAAGTTGCAAAAACATATAAAACAAAAAATGTAAAGGGAAAAAGCATTTTATTTCTTTGGCTTGTGGAACTCGGATATGTATTGGGAATGCTTCATCATATTTTGTATGCACCTGATAAGGTAATATTTCTTTTATGATAATATATTGATATGAAAATTTTTAAAATAATAGCTATAAATATACTTTTTCTTTTTTTAGTTTTAGGCATTTCTGATTATTTGTTATATAAAAAGGTATGTAAAGAATACTATGAACATTTTTCTAAAGGAGTAACTGAGCAATCCCCCCCACCACCATATTCAAGATATTATCTAAATGATTACTCATTTTCTACGCTGCAATATTTAAAAAATAAAGACAATACTGATTTTTTTCGCCCTGTTGTCTATGACAATATAACAGAACCTCATAAACCGCCAATATTAGTATTTGGTTGTTCTTTTGCGTATGGCGGTGAATTAGAAAATAATCAAACCTTTTCATATAAACTGCAAAAGTTAACAAATCGAATTACTTATAATTATGCTTTTTCTGCTTGGGGTATTCAACATATGTTGTATATTTTAAAGAATCCCAAATTATTTGAAAGAGTAAATGAAAAGCCTGAATATGCCATTTACATATATATAAATGATCATCAACGCAGATTACATGGCGACCCTTGGATTATAGAAAATAACGGAACTTATGTGCAGTACAGGCTGAAAGGAGAAAAACTTCACCTACAAGACGAAGGTCTTCCGTCATTTTTTTATAGAACATTTATTGTAAGGAAAATATTACAAATACAAAATGAAAAATATTATGATAAATTTTCTGCAATAGAACAGCTAAATAATGACTATTTATTAGCATTAAAATTATTTTCCGAAAGTAAAAATATCCTTTCTGAACGTTATCCGGGAATTAAATTTGTAATATTAAAATACTCTAATCAACAATATTTTTCTCCTGAACATCCGGACTTATGGAATGCGTTAGAAAAAGAAGGTTTTATAATAATTGAAACTAAAGATTTAATAGGAAGAGAATTTACGGAAGAAGATACTGTTGCAGATAAATTTCATCCGAATGAACAAGCTTGGGATTTAGTTGTACCAAAGTTTGTTGAAAAATTAGGGTTATAGATTTTTTATAAAAAGTTTGTATATTATTTTCATTTTGTATGAAAAATTTGAGTCAAAATCCTTTTTTCGGTTGTTGACTCAAAAAAGATTTATCATTAAAGTACAAATATATAGAATTGAAAGGATAAGATTTATGCAGCAAGGTTTTGCACAAAATTTTAAAATAAGAACATCTGTTTTGGTATTTTTAAAAAATGCAATAGCTCCTCTTGTTTTATATTTTGAAAACCCTCAAAAAGAATACATAGAGCTTTTGGAACTTTGTAAAAATCAAAATGCTATCGGTAAAATAATTGAAAAAGAAACATTAGGTCCGATAAAAAAAATTGCATTTATGTCTAACCAAATATGTGCAGTAGGACTTCAAGAAGAACAGGTTATGTCATAATTATTTCTTTTTTAAGTTTATTTTGGATTTCTTGGTATGTTGCTTCATATCCGTATCTGCCCATTTGTGCGTAAATATAATTAAGCAGCATATCTGAATCAGAACGTTCAAAAGGATTTAAATTATATAAACAAGCTTGAATAAGGATTACTCCGATATACCAAGCCATAAATTGTCCAAGCTCATAAGGAAAAACTTTAGATAATGTTATTGTAATATTGGGTCTTTGGTTATCGACTAAGGTCATTTTAGCTGCGTTAACTTCCGCATTCATCAGTTCGGCTAAAGATTTACCTCCAAGATATCCCGCAGCAGTATAATCAAAGAAATTAGGCACAATACTATCCGTATCAAAAGTTTCAACTTTAATAATATGAATTACTTTGTTGTTTAATCCTTGATTAAACATTTTCAACAAAGTATATTGATCCGTACAGCCTAATGCATTATAAGGTATTTGTCCTATTTCAACATTTTTGCCGTTTTTATCACATGCTTGAGCCAATATATTTGATTTAATTTGACAACACCAATCGGAAAAAGACTTCAATCTTGAAGAATAAGGCATAAAAACGAAAAAGTTTTTGCCTTTTTGAGAATATAATAAGTAATGGATTAGAGCAGTTTTAGCTGATTCATTTTGTCTGATATCCTCATTCTTCATATTATTAAAAGAATCTTGAATACCGGCAAAAAATTCTTGAATATCGATTCCCAACAGAGCTAAAGGAAGCAATGTGCAAGGAGAAATTAAAGAAAATATACCAGAAATATTAGAAG
>JBJEGL010000044.1:0-3776 GCA_051875035.1 Candidatus Gastranaerophilaceae bacterium
AATACTTTAAAAGAAGCGGGCAAAAATGCATTGAAAAATTTTGGCAAACAACTATTTGCCCCGCCAGTAGAAGAGCAGATTAATGAATAGCAACTAATATAAGAGGTAACAAAAATTGTTACCTCTTATAACTATTACGTTTTGTAAATTTTATTTATAAAAATCAAAAAAACTAACAAAAATAATTTATTTTAGGTTATTACATGAATGTATAGAAACATGTGTGTTTTGTAGTAGTTAATAATGAATGAGGACAAAAATGAATCTTAACGGAATTAATCAAGTTCAACCGAATATCATTTCACCTAAAAAGAATACGGAAAAGCTTGTTGAAAAACAACAAACGGCACCACAGGGTGAATCTAAAAAGGTTGCTGATTCAGGTTGTTTAAAAAATTATTTTATGGGAGCAGTTTCTTTTAGCGGACATCCTTGCAAGACAGGTAATTTCCAAGTTAAAAAGTTGAAAGATGTACCTTGCTGTTGTTGTGGTAAGCCGATGTTGAGAGAATCGGACTTGAATGTTTGCAAAAAAGCTGTAGCATCAACAAGAGGCGAACATTTGGCTGAAACCATAAAAGAATACAGCAAATATATGAGAGCTGATGAAAAATGTGCGGCAACTATTATGGCAAATTACGCAAAAGAAAAAGGCAGTGATGTATCTCAAGCTATGAGAGGAACAAGCCAAAACCTCAGAGAATTAACAGGGAAATATGCAAACGGTATATTGGATGAATTAAATACAATGGCAACATCCGCATTTAAATCTGAAGATAACCCGATGGCAGGAATAATTGCGAAAGCAAAAGACGATATAGAAGCAGGAAGAGGTTTAGACCGTTCTACATTTGTTGAAAAATTGGATAAGGCTGGCGGAAGACTTAATGAAGAAAACCAGGCTTTAATTCAAGATGTTGCAATGGATTTACCGCAGACATTTAACCATGTTCAAAGAATTTATGACAAATATGCAGGTAAAAAGAATGATGATATTGCAAGAAGATTATTTTCAACAGCGTTAACTACTGCTGAACATATTCATCCTCATTCACTCGGCGGACCGGATCACACATCTAATTACATTGCAGAATGTGCAGGCTGTAACAATCCGAGAGGAAATATGAGCTATGCAGAATGGTTAAAAGTTCACCCCGAATATCCGAGAAAAGCACAAGAACATCTTGAACATGTTCAAGCAAGATTAATCAACGGAGAACTCGGCAGAGATTACAATGATTGGCCGGTAGATGTAAGAGCTTCTTTATCAAAAGAATCCGGCGGCAGAATGAATCTTAAAGTTTTGAATCCTGAAACCATTGAACGAATGAGAAACGAAAAAGGCAAAACAGGTAATGTAACTGTTGAAGATGTCAAGGCAGCTTATGAACAGCAAGAAGCCGAAAAGGCTGAAAAAAAAGAAAAATAATAAATAAAAATTAACTATACAAAACAAAGACGGGTAATGATTACCCGTCTTTTATTTTTCAATAAAAATACCGTATAAATTAATACACGGTATCTTTCAAAATAGTAATTATAATGTTTTTAAGGAATCTCTATATATTGTTTCAACGATTTCTCTTGAATTTCCGGAAGGAGCAATTGCAAGTAAACCGGCTAATGAAGGTGTTTCAAAAGCAAGATTTACAAGGTTTTCTATATCCTTTTCCGAGAAACCTTCATCTTCGAGTTTTTCTTTTACATCTACTGATTGCAGCCAAGCTTGAACATCTTGAGCGACAGTTAATGCTGTTTGGTTTTCATATCTTGAAATCAACGGAGCAAGGATATAATTTAAAACTTCTTTTTTATCATTATACATTGCTTTAATAACTGCAGGGAGCAAAATAGCAAGACCCAAGCCATGAGATAAATCGGGTTTAACTGCACTTAACGGATGTTCAAGGGCGTGTGTATAATGAAGAAGTCCGTTATCAAAGCAAACACCTGCAATCATTGCAGCATAAGCCAAATAATATCTTGCTGTAAGGTCATCCGGATTAATAATTGCCGCAGGTAAATATTTTGCAACCAAATCAACAACTTCTCTTGCCAATGTTACGGTATAAGGACTTGCTACTTTTGATGTTGCAGCTTCAACAACGTGGTTAATTGCATCAATTGATACGTATCTTGTTTGTTTTGGTGATAATTTTACCATTAAAGCAGGGTCATCAATTGCGTATTCCGGATAAATGCAATCATATGCAATTGCAGGTTTGTAATTCTTTTCGGGAATTGTTACTACTGCAAATCTGTTAGTTTCTGTACCTGTTCCGTGAGTAAGGTTTATTGATACAATAGGTGCAGCTTTTTCCGGAGTGAATTTGAATTCATATATATCGGCAGCTGTTTTATCAGGATATTCAAGTAAAATTGCCACCGATTTGCCCGCATCGGTAGGAGAGCCGCCGCCAATTGAAATTACGGCTTTTGCTCCGAATTCTCTTGCCATTGCTGTTGCTTCATCTACGTGATGAGTTGTCGGGTTCGGTGTTACTTTATCAAAATTTACATAACCGACATTATTTTCTTTTAAAGCTTTTTCTATAACATCCCAGGCACCTGTTGCTTTATAGGCATTTTTACCGGACATAACGATAACTTTACCCACACCTTTTGATTTTAATGCTTTTAAAATTTCATCAATTTTGTTTATAGCACCAACACCAAAAAATACATTGGTTCTTGTTCTGATTTCAACAACTTGATTAATATCAAGATTCTTTTCCCACATAAAAAATCCTTTCTGTATTTTGTATTACTATACAATTTCAAGTATTATAGCAAATTTTGAAAGTTTTTAAAATCATTAAATATATAAATTTTTATATTATTTTAATAAATCGAGAACAACACCGATTACACCTGATATTAGAAAATAATAAAGAGGATTTTTTTTGAATTTAAAACTTAATATAAATAAAAAAATAAAAACAATAAGTGCTGTTAAGGATTTTATATGTTCAATAAAAAATCCTGCACCGACAGTGCATAAAAGACCGCAACCGGCGGGTTTTAAAGAATATAAAACTGCTTTAACAAAAAAGTTGTCATTAAAATTGTTCAGCAATTTTGATATTGAGACGACGATAATGTATGATGGTAATACAATTGACAAAGTTGCGGTAACTGCACCGATAATTCCAAAGGTTTGAAAACCCGCAAAAGTTGCCATATTAATACCCACAGGACCGGGCGTTAATATTGATACGGCAATCATATTTGAGAGCTGTTCGCTTGTATACCAACCGTAATCGGTAATTATATGGTACAGAAAAGGCATTGTTGCATAACCGCCGCCAATTGATAATATACCGATTTTAAAAAATTCAAGAAAAAGAAGAAAAAGAATATGCATTATTGTTTCCTCTTTTCAGCTAAAAATTTATATGTTGTTCCCACAATAACAGATACAACAATTACTATTGCCGGAGATACTTTAAAACAAAAAGAGGCAATAAATGCTCCTAAAAAAATAATCCAAGACATCTTATCCGTTATGGAAAATTTCCACATTTCTTTTACGGAAAGATAAATTAAAATTACGACAGCAATTCCGACACCCCAAAAAATACTTTGTATAAAAGGAAAACTTAGAAGTTTATCCAAAATAGATGCTATAACCAAAATAAAAATTATCGGAGTTGTGATAATTCCTAATAATGCCGCAGCTGCACCTGATTTCCGTCGGAGCTTGTATCCTGCAAATATTGAAATATTGGCTGCAATAATCCCCGGAATACTTTGGCTTAATGCATAAAAAGCCGCAA
>JBJEGL010000045.1:0-3757 GCA_051875035.1 Candidatus Gastranaerophilaceae bacterium
TGAAGCTTTTTGAGGGTCATCATTTCTTCTTGATAATGTTTTTGCACTCGTAAACGAACCTACGCTGAAATTAGTTATTTCCGAATCCGTTCCGCCCGCAAAAACGATATCCGCATCTCCCCATTGTATAGAGCGATATGCATCACCTATGGCATGAGCCCCTGTTGCACAAGCTGTTGCTATTGCTTTATTTATACCTTTTGCACCTAATCTTATAGAAATTTTTCCTGCTGCCATATTCGGAATCATCATTGGTACAGTAAAGGGTGAACACTTATAATATCCTCTCTTTAACATTACTTCATGATTTTGAGTCATTGTATATAAGCCGCCTTGAGCTGACCCGACAACTACTCCGACTCTGTAAGGATTTTCTTTTGAAATATCAAAATTTGCGTTTTTTGCTGCTTCATCTGCAGCTATTAACGCATATAAAATAAACTTATCTAATCGCTTTGCTTCTTTTGCATCAACATAATCTTCCGCATTAAAATCAGGAACTTCTCCGCCTATTTTAACCAATTGATTGTCTATATCGACACTCAATGTGCCTATTCCGCTTTTTCCTTCTAAAATTGATTGCCACGCTGTTTCCACACCGAAACCGTATGGTGAAACGCAGCCCATGCCTGTTACAACTACTCGTTTCATTCTTAATTCCTTGTTTGTATTATTATCTGATTTTTATTATAGCACCGGCAGAAGTCATTCCTGCCCCAAATGCACTTAAAAGTACATTTGAATCTTTTTTTAGTTCTCCGCTTTTTATTTTTTCCGTGATTACACATGGAATTGATGCAGCAGACATATTGCCGTATTTTTCTATATTTGTCAAAACTTTTTCCTCTGAAATTCCTATTCTTTCGGAAAGAGCTTCTATCATTCTTAAGTTCGCCTGATGAGGAACAAAATAATCAATATCGTCAATTGTCATATTTGCTTTTTGTAAGGTTTTTTGTATAACAGCCGGAATTTGCTGCATTACGTATTTATATACATCTTTTCCTGCCATTTGTATATGTATATTATCCGAATTTTTGTGAGGTTTGGCAAGAGGGCAATTTTGATTTGGAATATTTAAAGAAATAAATTCTTTATTATTGCCGTTTGCTTCCAAATTAATTTCGATTATATCATTTGTACTTCCGGCTTCTAATATAGCTGCTCCTGCTCCGTCACCAAATAAAACACAACTGCTTCTGTCTGTCCAATCAAGAAACTTTGATGTTGCATCAGATGCCAAAACAAGAACTTTTTTTGCGAATCCTGATGCTATATTTGCTCTTGCCATTTGCATTGCGTATATAAATCCCGTACAAGCTGCCGATAAGTCAAATGCTGATGCATTGACTGCACCTATTTCACTTTGAACTTCACAAGCAACTGAAGGATATGGTCTTTGAGGTGCGGAAGTCGCAGAAATTATCATATCTATTGATAACGGGTCTGTTTGTGTTGATTTCAATATTTTTTGAGCTGCATCAATGGCAAGTGTTACAGCATCTTCTTCTCCCGAAACAACATGTCTTTCTGATATACCTGTTCTCTGTCGAATCCATTCATCACTGGTATCAACTATTTTTGCCATATCTTCATTGTTTAATGTTAAATCGGGAACACTAAATTCAAATCCCCTTATTTCAACCGGTATATTCATTTTTAACTTTCTTTTTCTGTTTTTATTTCTGTCCCCGCCGTCAAGGCTATTTTATCAAGTTCCTTTATTTGTGCTTTCTCAGGTGGAATTACTTTTTCTATTGCCTGTTCCAAAAAAGAAATGTCAACAGTTTTACAAACTTGAGATAACAGCCCCAATGCCGTCATATTTGCCGCTTTTATACTTCCGCTTTCCCGTGCTGTTTCGGAAATGTTGGCAAAAATATAATTTATATCATTTCTGGGTTTATTTTCCGCAACAAAATCTGTATTGGCAATTATTGTTCCACCGGATTTTACCCTTGTTACAAACTTATTAAAAGAAAGATCATTTAATGCAATTACATAATCAACCTCTTTTTTATGAACAGATGTAACTTCTTTATCACTTACAACAATTTCGCAATTAACTGCTCCGCCTCGCATTTCCGCTCCGTAGCAAGGATACCAGGTAACGTTTTTATTATTAAGCATAAATGCATTTGCAAGAATTATTCCTCCGAGCAAAACGCCCTGTCCGCCAAATCCTGCTATTATAATGCTCTCTTCCATCATTATCCTTTCGTTACATCTTTAAATACCCCAAGAGGAAATTCTTTTATCATATTTTCTCTTACGTGTCTGTGTGCTTCTTGCGGAGTCATTTTCCAATTCGTCGGACAAGCCGATAATACTTCGACAAAACCAAAGCCAAGCCCTTTAAGCTGAACTTCACATGCTTTTTTTATTGCCTGTTTTGCTTTAATAATATTTGGCACACTGTCTAAAGATACTCTTGCGGAAAATGCTGTTCCTCCGCATAATGCAATATGTTCCGCTATTTTCATCGGATAACCGTTAAGCTCTGCCGAACGCCCGTATGGAGTTGTTGTTGTAACTTGTCCGAGCAATGTCGTCGGTCCCATTTGACCGCCCGTCATTCCGTATGTTGTATTATTTATACATATTGATGTAACTTTTTCACCCCTTGTTGCAGTATATAACGATTCTGCAAAACCTATTGCCGCAAAATCTCCGTCACCTTGATATGTAAATACAAATTTATCGGGTCTTGCTCTTTTAATTCCTGTTGCTTCCGCTGTTGCCCTTCCGTGAGGACATTCAAGACAATCTATATCAAAAAAATCGTATAAAAAGACCGAACAGCCAACACACAATGCCGCAATTGCATCTTCTCGTACACCAAGTTCATCAATCGCATCTCCGAGAAGCCTTAACGCAACACCATGGTCACATCCCGGACAAAACGTAAATTTTGCATCTTTTTTTATACAATCGGGAATTTTAAATACTTGCTGCATAATTTCCCCTCATTATCTTTTTGACGGCTTCCGTAATTTCTTCGATACAGAGCCATTCTCCCGCAGGACGACCTATATGCTCAACCTTTGATTTTCCGTTAACAGCTATTTTTACATCTTTTATCATTTGTCCCATATTCATTTCTGCGACGATAAAGGTTTTTGTCTTTTCTGCAAGCTTATTTAATCTCTTGTTCGGAAATGGAAACAAGGTTATGGGTCTGAACATACCGACTTTTAGTCCTTCTTTTCTGCATTCGTTCATTGCTGCCTTTATATTTCTTCCCATACTTCCAAATGCAACAAGAATGACTTCTGCATCTTCTACATTATGTTCTTCATACATTACTTCTTCTTTTTCCATTTGTTCATACTTATCAAACAAATGTTGAATGTTCTTATTATGCTTATCTTCTTTTTCTTCAAGTGAACGAATATTTCTGGGTGGTCTTCCTTTGGCTCCTGTCAATGTCCATTTTGAATTATCAATTTCCGGATATGGATAAGGAGTAAACTCAGCAGGTTCCATCATTTGTCCTAAAAGCCCGTCAGACAATAAGATTACAGGGTTTCTGTATTTTTGAGAAAGATAAAAAGCTTTGTGTGTTAAATCAACACACTCTTGCACCGTAGAAGGAGATAATACGATAATTCTGTAATCTCCGTTTCCACCGCCTGTTACAGCTTGATCATAATCGCATTGTGAAGGATATATATAGCCAAGTCCGGGACCAGCTCTCATAACACTAACTAATACAAGCGGTAATTCATCTCCAGTTGCATAAGATAAACCTTCCTGC
>JBJEGL010000046.1:0-3735 GCA_051875035.1 Candidatus Gastranaerophilaceae bacterium
TTCATTTTTCAAAAAAATAAATGGTAAAAGTCTTATGCAATATAGAGTTAAACACATTAAAATAATTTTTGCGTAAATTATCATTCAGCCTCCTTTATAATTTCGGAAGGTCTTATAAATGCTGCAATACCTGCAATTAAAACAGTTAAAATAATAATTCTGAATCCTGTTGAAATATTACACAGATAAGGGGTTTTTGTAAATATAAAACTCATAAGCATAGAAACTGCAACTAAAATACCTGTAAATTTATCTTTTTTTGCAGGAGGAATAATGATAGCCAAAAACATTCCGTATAAAGATACGCCGAGGGCATTTACTAACCATACAGGCAAAATATTTCCGAAAATTACTCCGCATACAGTTCCGACAGTCCAGCCGGAAAAAGAAACCAACATCATTCCGTATGTATAGAAAGGATTTAAATATCCGTCAACAGAGAATGAAAGTGCAAAAATTTCATCCGTAATACAGTAAGCAAGTCCGAAACGATGTATATTAGGAGTATTTGGAGCAGGTTTTTGTGATAAAGAACAACTCATTAACAGGTATCTTAAATTTACAATAATACAGGTCATTATAATTTCAAAAATACCGGAATTGGAACTTATAAGACTTATTGCTGCAAATTCTCCCGCACTTGCCATCATACCTGCTGACATTAAAAAAGCTTGCGGAGAAGTCATATTAATTTCTGCAGCGGCAATTCCGAGTGCGAAAGATACCGCAAAATATCCAAGCATTATTGGAATACCGTCTGCCATTCCTTTTTTAAAAATATCTAAATTATTTTTTATTGAAATTTCTTTCATTTTATCTATATAAATTGGAATATTAATTTTATTCTACATCAGAAGTGCAGAACGGACATTTTGTTGCTTTTATGTTTATTGTAGAATAACATTTCGGACAAGTTTTTGTTGTATTTTCAGTTTCTTTTGCAGTTTCTTTAATAGCAATTGCTTTTAATTTATTAATAAATTTTATAAGAATGAAAACAGATATTACAACAAGACAGAAACTGATAAGAGTATTGATAAAAACGCCGTAATTTATTGTAACTGCACCTGCTGATTTTGCACTTTCCAAAGAAGGATAAGAGTTAATTTTTCCTGTAGAATCCGGAAGCGATAAATAAAGATTGGTAAAATCCACTTTTCCCATAAGCCATCCTAAAGGAGGCATAACAATGTCATCTACCATGGAGCTGACAATTTTTCCAAAAGAAGAACCTATAATAATACCGATTGCCATGTCTAAAACATTTCCACGCATAGCAAAAGTTTTTAATTCTTCCAAATTCTTTTTAAAAAAATCAAACATAATATCTCCTTTTTTATTTATCATATTATAAAAATAAAAAAGGCAATATAACTGCAAACAGGTGGATTAGTAAATTATGGAAGGAAATTCTTTTTCGGTATGAAGAGAACCGCCGCCGCAAGTATATTCAACAACTTTTAAGAAAAATTCTTTTGCTGCAGCTTGTTGATTAATAACGTGAATTTCGTTTGAAAGATGTCTTACTCTCATTTCACATAATTCATTTTTATTTGCCGGAATATATAAAGAAGCTACTTCTGATTCAAGTAATTTTGTAATATAATTTTCGGGATTTTCCTGAATAATTTTAATGCAATCGCCTTTTGTAGCCAAAATTCTTTGACAAATAACTTTTTTACCGTCTTGACGGTGCAGAGCCAACGGCTTTTTATTCATAAACATAGTAAAACCGACTTTTTGCCATAAAACCGTCATTAAAATTGACTTGGTAGCATCATCTTTTTCACATCGAATATTATCGACAGAAACTCCTCTTGCCGAAAATGTTTGTTTAAAATATTCCGTAACAGAATGCATATACTCATAAATATTTGAAAATACTTCGTCTGCATTTTCACTTGAATTTTTGAAATCTGCATATTGAGATAACATGTGTGCGGAAACATCATTAATTCTTTCCAAAGCTACAGAAGCCTGCCTTGAATTATTTAAACCTGTAAATCCGTTTTCCAAACCCATTTCCTTATTGACCTTTGTTTATGATAAAATCATTTTAATATTTTTACCATATAATTTGAATACACAAATTGTCGTATTTTCAATTATTACTACCGTTTAAACTACAATTAAAATTTAAAAATAATCTTAAATTGTACTTTTATACAGCATTTAGTATAATCAAGTTATATTTTATGCGGAAAATAATATTTATGCAAGCATAAACAGTAAAACAAAGGATTTGAAACTTATGACGAGAGTAGTTATTGTAGGCTACGGACAGATGTTTGCAAATTTAATTACAGGTTGTATTTCAGCGGGATATAATCCTGTTGGAGTTTTAAGATATGATAAAATAAGCTGTTCTCCTTTAAAACTTGCTGTTAAAGATTTTATTATACCGAGCAAAGATAAATCTTTTATCTCGGGTTACAATTTATATGAAATTGATGCAACAAGCGTAAATAGTGAAAAATTTAGACGAGAACTTATAAAACTTAATGCAGATATTGTTTTTATAGCTTCCTGGGGAGAAAAATTTTCAAAAGAAACAATAAATGTTCCTAAGATAGCTACAATAAACTGTCATCCTTCACTTTTACCTAAATACAGAGGGCCGAATCCTTATTCACAGGTAATTCTTGCGGGAGAAACAAAAACAGGAGTAAGTTTTCATCTTGTAGATGAAAATTATGATACAGGTGCAATTTTGGCTCAAGAAGAAATTGAAATAAAATCTGATGATACAGGAGAAACTCTGCGTTCAAGATGTGCTAAAAAAGCCGGAGAAATGGCAGGTAAACTTCTTTTGCAGATGGAATCGGAGATGATTTTGCCTGTAAATCAAAGGGAGAAAAATTCTTCTTACCAGCCTCAAATTACCGAAAGAGATGTACTTCTTAATTTTGAGCATTCTGCGGATTATATAGACAGAAGAATTCGTGCATTTTATCCGTGGTCAAAATGTTATATTCCGCATAAGAATGTATTTTTTACTTTTAAAAAACATGAAATAATTGATGAAACTTGTGAAGCTCCGGCAAAACTTATTGATTTTGATAAAGACAGTTTATCAATAAATACAGGTGATAAAAAAGTTATGAAATTTTCGGACATAAAAATTTATGGTCATAGCAGACTGTTTACAAAACTTTATATGAAATTTTTCGTTAAAACAGGCGATATGATGAGATAACAAAGCTTTTATATTCAAAAATACTTTACAAATGGTATACTTGACTTATAAAAGAATGAGGATTATTTATGCTTGATTTTAAAGCTGATTATGAAGTTATAATTTATACGGTCGGAGATACTAAGGCCGGAACAAAGATGGGAAAATTGCAGGTTAAAAATCTCAATGACGATTCTATATTGAATTGTATTATGTGGGAAGAAACAATAAATCGCATTGATGAAAAGACATTTCGTTCCGGTAATAAAATCAGAATAACGCAGGGTTCTTATAACGAAAAATATAATAACTGTCTTATTTCGGGAGTAGAACTTTTGGAAGAAGCAAAGTTTGGCTTGTCGGATAAAGAAAGAGAAGATTTATTTAATAAAATTTGCGGACGAATAACCGAATTTAAAGATGAAAAATTAAAAAATTTTATTGCTGATTTAATGACACAATACGGAGAAAATTTTAAGACTTCACCTGCTGCAAAACTTATGCATCATAACTATTTAGGAGGATTATTGGAACATTCTTTTGAATGTATGCAAATAGCG
>JBJEGL010000047.1:0-13906 GCA_051875035.1 Candidatus Gastranaerophilaceae bacterium
AAAAGAATTATGTTTTTTCTATTGAACCCGGTTTATACAAACGGGGTGTCGGCGGTGTCAGACTTGAAAATGCTGTATTTGCAAAATCAGTATCCCCAGAGTTAAAAATAGAAGCATTATCGCATTATCCGTTTGAGGAGAAGCTTGTTGACAGAACTATGCTGACAAAGGCCGAGCAAAAATTTTTAGATGAATGGCAGAATTATTATGGTAAAAAAGATAACCTCTCTATCTAATCCTGCAATAATTGAATTTTCAAAGCTTTCTAATCATAAAATCAGATTTTTAACAGGACTGTTTTCTGTAGAAGGTGAAAAAGCTTTTAATGATATTTTGTCTTCTGATATCAGAATAAAAAATATTTTTGTAACTGAAAATTATGAAAAATTTGATAATTTGCCGCAAGATTTAACTGTTGTTGTTTCAGAACCAGTTATGGAAAAGTTGGCTTCTTCCGACTCTGCTCCGAAAGTATTGACAGTTGCTTATCAACGGGATATTGTCATCGAAGAATTATTTGAGAAAAGTCGTTTATTGTTATTAGACGGAATTTCCGACCCCGGAAATCTTGGTACAATAATAAGAAGTGCAGTTGCTTTTGGAATTGAAGGTATTTTATTTATTAATAATTGTGTAGATGAATATAATGCAAAAGTTATTCGCTCTGCGGCAGGTAATTTTTTTAAAATTCCTTTTTTCCATATCAAAAATATAACAGAGCTTGCACAATTTACTGATTTTCAGTTTATTATGACAGACTTACATTCGGATGAAGTTTTTACACCTGATAAAATCATTCTGCCGGATAAAATAATTCTTACTTTAGGCAGTGAAGCCTTCGGAATTTCTCAAGAAGTTTTAAGTATTGCCCATAAAAATGTTAAAATAGACACGATTGGCGTTGAATCTTTGAATGTTGCTTCTGCGGGAACAATTCTAATGTATGAATTCTCCAAGCGAAAGTTTAAATAAACATCAGAATTTTTTTAAATTTGCAAGAGTACTGTCAAAAGATTTTTGTCCGTGTTTACCAAAATCTACTATGTATAGTGTAGTTCCAGCAATTGTTTTAACAGCTGTTACATAGCCTATCCCATACTGAGAGTGAAAAACTCTGTCACCATTTTTAAAACTTACATTTTGATTAGCACTATTTGTGTTGTGCGTCGGTATGCTAATACCGGCACGTTTTTTTGCCTCTTCTATTCTTCTTTTTATAGGATTGTCTTCAAGTATCTTTTTTATTTTTTCTTCATTTGAAGCTTTAATTTCTTCATTGCTGCGAGCTTTTTTTGATACAAAAGCCCGTTTTTGCGGGGCAATAAAAGATTTTCCGAAAGTAGTTTGCGGCTGCAATTTACCGTCAGAAAATTTTATATTTGAATTAGAACCCGATTGTATTCTATTTACGGCGGCTTTAAATGAAGTGCTGCTCTCTTTTCTGTAATCTTTTTGTGATAATTCAACATTATTAGTTAATTGTGCAGGAATTTCGGCAATAAATCTGCTTGGATTATAGAATTGGTAATTTCCCCACATTTTACGTCTTTCGGCATGAGTCAAAAATAATCTTTTTCTTGCTCTTGTAACTCCTACATACATTAAACGACGCTCTTCTTCAATTTCTGCATCGGCTGCATGACCGCCCATATTCAAAGAACGGCTGTGCGGAAAAATTCCTTCATCAAGACCTGCGAGAAAAACAACATCAAATTCAAGTCCTTTTGCACTATGTAGCGTCATTAGTGTCAGTGCATTTTCTTCTTCTTCATATGTATCAATATCTGAAACAAGTGCAACCTGGCTTAGAAATTCGCTTAATATCCCGATATTATTTTCTTCCGTTGGGACAAATTCACCGGCAACATTAATAAATTCTTGCAGGTTATCTATTCTGCTTTCTGCCGTAACTTCGTCTTCTGTTTCTTTAATACTCGAAATATATCCGGTTTTCTCAATTAAATTCGTAATAAAATCTTGCAGGTTCAATTGTTTTTGTTCAGTCTTAAGCTCTTCTATCAATTCATAAAAATGTTTGAGTTTTGTTTTTGTGCCAGAGCTAAATTCGTCGTAATTTTCAATTTCAGATAAAATTTTAGATATCGGGATATCGGAATCTGAAGAAAGTTCTCTTAATTTTGCAACAGTAGTATCTCCAATGGAACGTTTAGGAACATTAATTATTCTCGCAAGACTTTGTGAATCAGCAGGGTTTGAAATAAGCTTTAAATACGCAACGATATCTTTAATTTCTTTTCTGTCATAGAATTTTAGTCCGCCAACAATTTTATATGGTATAGATTGAGCAATGCATGCCTCTTCAAGTTTTCTTGATTGAGAGTTCGTTCTGTATAAAACACAGCACTCAGATAGCTTATATTCGTGTCTTAAGCTCCTTACATTTTGCATTATGTAATTTGCTTCTTCATCTTCGTCATTTGCTTCAAAAACTTCAATAGGCTCACCTGTGCCAAGGTTTGAATACAAGTTCTTTTCAGTTCTTTCAATATTATTTTTTATTACTGCATTAGCAGCCTTTAAAATAGTTCCTGTTGAACGATAATTCTGTTCTAACTTGATTAATTCCGCATCCGGAAAATTAACCTGCATGTTTAACAAAATTCTATAATCTGCTCCTCTCCAGCTGTATATAGATTGATCAATATCACCTACGGTGCAGAGGCTTCTTCCAACGGGTTGATACATTTGGTCATCATTAGTATAAATTGATTTTATGAAATTATATTGTGCAAGGTTTGTGTCTTGAAACTCATCGACAAGTATATGCTTAAAACGTTTGTAATATTTTTCTCTTATTTCTGAATTGTTTTTTAAAAGTTCGCATGCCATAAGAAGCATATCATCAAAGTCAACAGCATTATTTAATGACAATTGATTTTGATATTCCATATAGACTTTTGAATATTGTTCATCTCGATAAGAACGAGCACGGGTTGCATAATCATATGCAGTTATCATGCGGTTTTTTGCATCGGAAATAATTTGCCTTAATTGTTTAATCGGGTAGGTTTTTTCATCCATGTTAAGCTTTTTTAACGCATTTTTCAGAATTATATTCATATCTGAATCATCATAAATAACAAACGATTTATCGTACTTTTTTCCGTCCTTTGAAATATATTTGTCTATGTCTGAGCGTAATATTCTTCCCGCTATTCCGTGAAAAGTTCCGACCCACATGCGTTGAACACATTCTTCCCCAAGCCATTTTGCAAGTCGTTCTTTCATTTCTTTAGCAGCTTTGTTTGTGAATGTAACCGCAAGAACCTCATATGCAGAAACACCGGATTGTATTAAGTTAGCTATACGAGATGTTAAAACTTTTGTCTTTCCGCAGCCTGCTCCTGCAAGTATTATCAAAGTACCTTCATTGTGCTGAACAGCCTGTTTTTGCTCGTTATTTAAACCTTCTAATAAATTCTGCATCAAATTATCCTTAAAATAAAATATTATACTCTTTCACAATTGAAAAAAATATGCTAATATAATTCTAAACTAAAAATAAGATATTACAAAATTTCGAGAGTACAATAAAATGGCTGATGAAACTTCAAAACAAAATTCGATAATGGTTCCCTTAGATGACCTTGATACAGTTAGTGATAAAGATGCAAATACAGTTGATGAACTTGCTATGGAACTTGCCGCAATTCATCAGTCGGCGAAAAAAGTTGCAATAATCGGCAGCAGAAATTTGCCGATTACACATCAGCAATTAATTGAAGTTTTGGCTTATGCTCTTGTAAAACAAGGTAATACAGTAATTACTTCGGGTGGCTCAAGCGGTACAAATGCAGCAGCCATTCGTGGTGCAATGTCAGCCGATCCCCAAAAATTAAGAGTCATTCTTCCTCAAACTATCGGACAGCAGCCTTCCGATGTTCAAGACCAATTAATCGGCGTTCACAATATAATCGAGCATCCTGACAGAGCAATGATGACCCTTGCAGATGCAAGTCGTATTTGTAACAGAGAAATTATAGATGAATGTCAGCAATTAATATGTTTCCTCTCTCATACTTCTACAACATTACATAATGCAACTCAATATGCTGAAGACATGCACAAAGTCGTCACTTCTTTCTATCTTGACTAACAGCTCCATTAAACAGATTTTTTATCATTATATTTCGAGTCGACTTATCTCGTGGTTAGAGTAGAAACAGAAAAGCTTTAACCAATAGTTGTTTTGGATAAATGATTTTGTGCTTTTTTATGAGAATATATGTGTTTTGCGACGGCTTCTCCCATTGAAAAACAATTTATTTGTGTTCTTACTGCTGCTTGTGCTTTAAAGTCAGCACTCAAGCACCTTCCAACAACAAACAGATTGTCATATTTTTCTGAAATTAATGACTCTAATGGCAGGTACCATAAATGTTTTGTATAAGATAGCTCGCCCTTATCTTTTGCATCGGAATGTATATCAATGGGATAATCAGAAG
Organism: Candidatus Gastranaerophilaceae bacterium; assembly: GCA_051875035.1. GTDB lineage: Bacteria > Cyanobacteriota > Vampirovibrionia > Gastranaerophilales > Gastranaerophilaceae > RUG841. The sequence goes on from JBJEGL010000047.1 coordinate 4,467, forward strand.
CTAATGCTATATGTGCAGGCTTTTTCCCTGACCGAATGTCAAAAACTGAAAATACGTGTTTACCTTTTACTCTTACAGTTTCTCTTTCTCCAAGCATGTCGGAAATATTGGATATATAAGCTTTTTCAAAGCCTTTTAGGTATTTCTTACAAAATTCGGCAATTCTTAATATTCTTCTGCGTCCTTCTTCAATTAATATACTTTGCTCAAATATAGTCCCGTTTTTAGAGTGATTATCCTCTTTTATTAGTCTTGGACAATTAAAAGATACAGAGTTTGCCATTCCCGGAATAGTAAATATTTGAAAATAAGCACTATCTGTGTCTTTAATAACACCATTTGTAATAGCCGTATTAAAATACGGAGCTAATGCCCAATTCTTGTCTGTATCCCAAGTATATGCGGTTGAAAAATGATATTCACCGTTTATATTACAAGTTGTAGTGACATTTTCATCACTATCAACTTCTTTTATCCATTCGGCAAATTTTTTACAATCAACATTTCCCATTATAAATCTTAATGATAAAGATTGTTTTTCCGTTGTGTCTTTTAAAATTTCTAAATTTAATTCACGAAAAATTTTTCCGTTTCCTGTTCCGTCTACAAGATAAGTCGACTCGAAACATAATGATAACATATTTTGGGATATTGAAATGTTAAAAATATCATTTTCGTATTTTACACAATCAACTTGGGTATTATATAAAATGTCGACATTTTGTTCGGATAGCATTGAATCAAAAACTAATTTTAAAAGTTCAGGATTAAACCAGCCTGTATTATTGTCAGAATAGGTAATTCTTGCATTGAATTTATCGGAATAAGAGAGTAAATCTTCATAAAAAGAGGTGTTAATATTCATTGAATTGAGCTTCATAACAGGTGTTACGAGTCCTGATGTAATAAGCCCGCCTGAGTGGATATTTTTTTCAATCAATAGTGTTTTTAGTCCTAATTTACCACAGTTATATGCACAAGAAATGCCTCCTGCCCCCGCACCTACAATAATTACATCATATTTGTTGTTCATTTTCGTATAACTTTCTGTACTTTGATGAGCTTAGTAATTTGCTGTTTGCAACTTCTGATTTTCTGTTAAATAAAATTTCATCGGAGGATAAAGTTAAATCCGGATTATCGTGGTATACTATGCCTGCTTTTGTTTTTATAAGACCAATATCATATTTAGATAACGGGGATTTAATTTTATTTTTTGAAAAAGAAGCAACAGTTCCAAATTGTTTGTCATTTAATATTACTTTTCCTATGTTAAACCCTAAATCAGCAAATGTTTTTCTAATTGGAGCAGCATTTGAATATGTAGATAATATTGAATTATTCGACATCTTAGATTTTACTTTGGATAAAAATTCATAAGTCCAAAGAAGAGGCTGCTTATGCGGTGTAAATGCATCCAAAAATACAAAGTTAACATTACCGTTAACATCATTTATTCTTTGTCGTGCATCACCAAAATTTATATTAAAATCAATGTCATTAATATTATAGGCATTTATAAAGGTTTCCATGCTATTTGATATATTTTGATAATATATATTATGTAAAAAGGTATATAATTGTTTATAGTCGTCTATTAGTGTATCAGAATGGATAAATTTGCTAAATAAGAGGCATATATCTCGGTCAAAATATTTCTTGGTAATTTCAACTTCCGAGTCTAAAAACTTTGTAATATACGTTGTAAAATCTTCAAACTTAGAAATAAAAAACGACATTAAAAAAATATTAATGGACGGACAATTTATATTGTCTTTAACGAAAGGTGACAAAAATGAAACTTCCTTATAAAGCTCAAGTGCAGTAATGGTCATTTTGATTTTAGTATTATTTTTCAACGCAGAATATATTGCAGCTTTTGTATTATACCCAATTCCATAACAAATATCTAAAATATTTACTTGATTATTTTCCTTGCAAAAATTTTCAAAATCTGTTGCATGTATAAATTTATCAAAGCTCTCTGTTGCTGCACCAGTGACAGAATGATATATATCATGAGTTCCTTCATCATACAATCCAACTGAACCATCTTGCGTAATTATAAAACTAATTCTATCCATAATTACATTTTACACATGCTTTTTTAATATTACCATTTGTAAAATATTATCCTTATATATCTTATAGACATAAATATTATTTTACTTCTTTTTATTTATTATTATTCAATGTGGCTATTCGACACATAATGATAAAGTTGTACATGGATTTTGTAACTAAGGTTATAAAAATGTTTTACTTTACGGAATAATAATTAATCTTTTGTAATGTTAAATAGAAGTTTTTAATCACTCTAAAAATACAAATAGTGTCAAAGTAGGAACTTTTAATTCTGAAAAAACATATTAAAAACAGATATTTTATATCTGATTCTGTTGACAATATTGGCTTTGCATATTTATACTAAAAAATAATAGATACTTCTTCCTCTTGCAAAAAACATTCACAGGATGTTTTTTCGGCGGCAGAGTGCTCAGTTGATATAGATTTTTCGGTCACTTCGTTTCCTCAGAATGACAGATAATGTCATTCTGAACCCAATAACATTTTGAGGGTGAAGAATCTATTACAATTTGAGATACTTCGGACTTAAATTGATATTTGTCCTCAGTATGACATCAACTCTATGAGCAAAATTAATAATTTGTCATTCTGAGTGCGTAGCACGAAGAATCTATTTTGTTTAAATAACTTCAGTTAGCAGATCACATAGAATATAGCTTAATCCATATCTTAGATTATCCATATATCTCTTTACGATATATTTTTTATCAACATATATCTATTAGGTATGTAATGATAAACAAATGAGTATTTGAAATTCATTTTTAAAAATAATTTATGAAAATTTTGCAAAAAATTTTATTTTAAGAATTTTTTTTTGAAATATCGACTGCACAAATTACTTCAAAATATTCTTTCAATTTTTCATAGTCCATAATTGAATTTTGTGTAGCGTTCCACGGATTTTCTACATAAAACTTAGTATTACCTTCTTTATCTTTAAAAGGTTCTATTTTATATGCGTGGCAGCCATACACGCTATAGTCTTTAGCTATTGGCTTTTCAACAAGAGTTCCGTCTGAAAGAGCACCGGCAGTGAAGATATAGTCTTTTGTTTTATCGGATTTTAAGAGCTTTTCAAGTCTTTGCTCTTGTTCCGGATTTTTGGGTTTAAATTCTTCAACTTTTTTATAGCCGAAATCCTTCATTACAGTGTCTAAATCACCGCCAATAGAGCCTCTGTAGAAGTCAGCCTGTGTAGATAGTTTTCTTCTGTATTCTTTATTAGCAGATTTCAAATCCTTAAAAATAATACCGTTTTCGTTTGTTTGAAAGGTTAGTTTTCCGTTTGCCCCAGGATTTTCAAAACGCATTAAGACAGGTTTAAATTCAGGGTCTTTCGACTTTTCATCAAAATCAGCAAGTCTTTGTTTATAACCTTCAATTTTTTCGGTATTTTGAGGTTCCTCTTTTTGTAACCTGGCAATTTCAGAATTCATATAAGAATGAAAATCTTTTTCAAACTTATGTTTCAATTCTTCACCGTAAGTATGTTCAATCAAAACCAAGCCTGCTGCACCCTGCATGTGCTGCCACTTGTCTATATTTTGTCTTAAATCATCCTTTGGAGCTGTATAAGTATATTCTCCGTTTGGCATTTTTACATTAACAGAATTTTCTGTTTCTTCAAACATGTCATACAATTTTCCCCGTTCTGTCGGGCTTTCTATCATTGCATTTAATGTTGCTAAAAGATAACAGTCGCCGGCTGCTCCTTGTACACCTGCAAATCTTTCCGCCGGAGGGAAAAGTTCTCCAAACGTTTTTTTGCTTAATTTTAATTGCCGTGCGTTATTTTCGTCATCCTTGAAATATATATTTTTGTCGCCTTCAACTTCAAATGTATCTCCGATTTTTACCGATTTTATGCCGTCTTCTTTGTTCTTCACTGTCAAAACATAAGCATCAATCGGGTCTTTACCCTCTGCGTATGCATTATACATCATATCTATGTCGTTTTCGGTATTTTTTGACATTTTACCGTTTGCACAAAAATACCTTAAAACTCCACGCCACAACTTGCCTTCAGCAACAAGATTAACCATCATTTCTGTGTTGCTTGATTCAACGTCCATTTTTTCCATAACGTTAGCAACTTGTGCGAGTTCATTTTTGAAAGTTTGTTTTACATTCGGCAGTGTTAACAAATATTCATAAGCGGTCATTTCTTTAAATTCCGGCTTTTGTAAGTCCGCATCGTCTTTTTTAACTGCTTGATTTATTTTGATACCCGAATAAGCCTGTAATAATTCACCTGTCGGAACAGGCAATTTATTGGAAATAGGGTTGGTTGCAAGATTGTTATTTACAGGCACTAAATTATTAGGCTGTGATTTTTGTTGTTGATATATATTGTTTATCGGGTTAATTTTCATGTTAGCTTATCCTAACATTTTAAGTTTGCTAAATTCTAATAATTGCTTATTTTGAAAAAATTTTTAAGATTTCTTAATAAATGTGTTTAGCAAAAGTATGTCAGTTGAACTTTTTATGCATAAAATATATGATAATCAAAATAGGAGTTCATTCATGCCCGCATTGAAAGAAATTACGCCAAATGAGAAACAGCAAGCTTGTATAGACAATATTGACGGTTTTTACATGGTTTTAGCCGGACCCGGTACAGGAAAAACTTTTACGCTGACAAAAAGAATCAAGGCAATGATTGAAGATAAAGGGATTAGTCCTAATGAGATATTGTGTTTAACATATTCGGATGCTGCGGCAAGCGAAATGAAATCCAGAATTGTGACTATTTTAGGTAATATAGCGATTAATATGCAAATTTCTACTTATCATGGGCTTTGCAGTTCAATAATCCAAACATACCCCGAAAAATTTTACTTTAAAGACAATATAAAAATAATCAGCTCAATATCAAAGCAGATGATTGCGAAAAAGTGTCTTGACGATGCAGCTGCAGAAGGCATAGATTTATCTTTATTGAAAGACAGGTGGGGAAATTATTATCAAGCTGAAGCAACAATAATTCAAGCTGTTTCTGATATTAAGACAAACCGATTAACTAAAGAAAAGTTTTTATCTAACATTACCACTAATGAAGATTGGAAACCTATGCTTGCAGTTTATGAAGATAAAAAACGAGCAGCATTAGCAAAAAACAGAGGAACCAAGACTGTTGACTCAGATATTGAAAAACTGAATGAGAAAATCGAAAAAGCAAAACTTGTATGGGATTTGTCAGAAAAATACATGGAACTTACAATAAAGCAAAATTATTATGATTTCGATGATATGGTCAGCTCTGTCGTCAGTATTACAGAGCATGATAATAATTTCGCTTCGGAAATTTTTGGAAAATACAAATATGTTATGATTGATGAGTATCAAGACACCAATTTGATACAAAACGAATTAATAGATATTATTGTAAAAAATTCAGGTGGAGAAAATCTTTTTGTTGTCGGCGATGACGACCAAATTATATATGGTTTTCAAGGTGCGAGTTTAGACAATTGTGAAAATTTTTTGCGAAAGTATCCTAAAACAAAAGTAATTTGTCTTGTTGAAAATAATCGTTCGGCACAGAACATTTTGGATTTTGGTTATCAGGTAATTTCTCAGGATAATCGCAGATTAGAAAATAATCCCGAATTTTGCGAATATGGCATTACGAAAAGACTTACCGCAAAAAATCCTAATATTATAAAAGATGAAACAATGATTAAATATAATATTTACGATGAGCTTGCAGAAGAAAATAATGATATTGTTCAGCAAATTAAAGACATAATTTCACGGGAAGATTTTAACGGACAATTATCTGATATTGCGGTTTTGGGTAGAAAAAATGACCAAATTGAAGAACTTTCAAGACTTTTGGAAGCATCGGGAATTCCTTTTCAGAAAAAATTACAAAAAAATATTTTTGATGTTCCTTCAACTCTTTTGTTATACTCTTATTTAAAAATTTTAAGCAATAAAAAATATTCAATAGATAGTCAGTTTCAAATATTAATGAGCGAACCCTTCAAAATTGATGAGGAGGATTATAATTATATTCTTTCTCAAAACAGACCGTTAAAACGTGATTTTATATCAATAATTGAAGAAAATAAGGATTATGAATGGAAAAATCCGCTTAAAATAAATAATTTTTTGAATACCTACAATAAACTTTCAGAATTAAAATTTACAAAATCTCTGCATAATTTAGTAATTCACACTGTTAATGAAACAGGTATTTTAGAATATTATGCAAATTCAGAAATAAATACACAGGAGAATATTCTTGCAATAAAGAGATTTATTGCGGAAGCTGCTGCATACAAAGATATTTATATCAGAAGTTTCATTGATGACAACATAAAACCCGGTCCGTATCTTTCCGATTTCTTATCGTACCTGGATAGATGTTGGAAATCCGATGCAGCTCCGGAACTCGAAAAATCCGATAATATTCTAAATGCAGTTCAATTACTTACTTATCACGGTTCTAAAGGTCGTGAGTTTAAGTATGTTTTTATGCCGTGGTTAAGAACAAAGGTCTTTGAAAAAAAACGAAATCGCAATGATTTTAGGCTTCCTATAACAGCTCACTGCGAAAAAAATAAAGAACAGTTAGTGAAAAGTGAACTGTTAAAACTCTTATTTGTTGGTATTACAAGGGCTAAGACTAATTTATATTTAAGTTTTTCTATGCAAAATGATGGCGTTTCGGAAAGCTTAACCGAACTTCTTGTCGATGTTATAACAAATAATCCTTTGCTTGATACTAAAAAAATTGAATCAAAAGGACAAATTGAGTCTATCGTAAAATCATTAAAAACAGGATTATTTGACTCGTATAAGTATGATTTATTAGAACGAATAAAAAATATTGAACTGAGTGCACATTCATTTTATACATATAAAAAATGTCCTCAACAATATTTATATAAGGAAGTTTTTGCAATACCTGTGGTATCCGATGATTCAACAGTATTACTTGATTACGGAAATGCAGTACATTATGCCGTTAATAATTTTATTAAAAATGTACAGCTTAACGGCAGCTATTCAAGTAAAGATTCACTTATCACTTCTTTTCTAAAAAAGTTGTCTGAATATGAATTTGAAAATGAGGAAGAATACAAAATATGGCAAACTCGTGGTCAAAATGCTCTAAATTCTTATTATCACCATCTTACTGAAATCCCTGTTAAAAATTTATACGCTTCCGAGTACCGTTTTGCAGGTATTTCTTTAGGAAACATGAAACTTAAGGGCTTTATTGATTTAATCGAAAAAAATGATAACGGTTCAGTTTCAATATACGATTATAAAACAGGTAGTGCAAAATCTAAATCTCAAGTCGCAAAAGATAAATCGTATGAAAATTATTACTACCAGCTTGCATTTTATAAAATTGCTTATGAACTTCAAAATAATAATCAAAAGGTTAAAAATATCGGCTTGAAATTTATTGAAGAAGAAGGTAAAGATTTTAACATTGAATATTTAAACAACGATATTCAAGATATAAAAAATGAAATTGAAGAAGTAACAAAAAAAATTACTTCACTAAATTTTGAAATCACTGAAAATGTTGAAAAAAATAGGAATATCTGTTCACAATGTAATTATCAATTTATGTGCAAAATTAACAGAACAATAAATTAAAATTATAATAACTTGATAATTATCCTTTTGAAAATATTCAATAATAAACTTTTTTGTAATTAATGTCGTTTTATATAATTTATATTAATAACATGAATGTTATTAATAAATTATTGGCTGCTTTTAAACAAACTAAATACTTAAAATATGATAAATGGAGTATTAATCATATTTTCTCTGCAGGAAGAAAAAAATGGATTGCCTCAATTGTTCCAGAACAACTGCTAACAAGAAGTATAAAACAGGCAATTGAATCACTTGTTACAATAAATGAAAGCGGAAATTTTTATCGAATATTCCCAAAAGAAATTCATTCTCCTAAATATGGTGATAAATGGGGTAGAAAAGCAAATTATATAGAAATTAACAACCGTGCTATAGCAGAAATGCACGGTAATATAACAAAAAACGGGTTATTAAGTACAATAAAACTTTTGCCTGCAATTCCTCCTTCTCCAAAAAGCTGGGCAAATTGTATAATATTGTCACAAATTTTCCCCAATATATATGGAGATGGTTATAATAAAGGACCTTTTGAAGAAAATTCCATATACGGAATAAAGCTAAATTCAGGCTACAGTAAAAATATAATTTCTTTTGATATAGCTCATAAACTTACACCGGAAGAGCAATTTAAAGCATTTAATATTCTTGCTCATATTCATGGATTGAAAACAGGATTCAGAACCGTAATTTCTGCCGACCAAATAAAAGTCGTTAATTCGGATGGAAGTGATACAACATTTTGTTGGAAAAATCCTAATCACGTTGAACTTTTTATAAAAGAACACGTAAAACTTATAAAACTCGGCTTTGAAGCAGTATTTATAGACTCGGCAAAACACATCGGCGGCTATGAAATGGAAAATTATCAAGGAGTTGGTGCTTTGCCGGAATATGAACAAATGCAATATATTTTGTATGAAATAAGAAGTCGCTCTCAAAAAACTACAATTAGCTTTGTTGGAGAAAAAAGCACAGGAGATTTTCAAAGATATAAAAACCTTGGCTTAACAACAGGAACTGGCTTTATTGAACCTATAAATTATGATGAAGTTAAATACTGGTCACAAAAATTTAAATATAGTGATGAATATGCTCCGGGAGTCGAAGTTTCTAATGACAATGACGAAGGCGGAAAAAGCTACGAAGACAGATTAAATAGAATTAACGCATCATTATTCGGCTATGAGTATCCAAGCGACAAATTGCCAAGTTTTATGCAAATGGAGGATATTTTTCCACTAAGATATGATACAAGCACACATCATTTAATGATGACAAACCCTTCTTATTCTACTGACGGAACATATAAAAGCCACTGGAAAAATCTGTTTGCAAAAGATGACGGAAAAAATTACAATGCAAAAGTTGGCGAGCTTTTTGCTTATGCAATGAATTTATAAGATAAATTATTGGTGTTTTTTCTTGAAATCTAATTCTTCTTTTTCAAGATTTTTTATATGTTCTTCAATATTATCTTGGGTAACATATACTCCAAATCCTTTGATAGCTGGCGGAGTATTTTTGTCAGAATGAAAAATTCGGTCAACGATTAATTTTGATGTCCATTCGTTTACGTGCCCCGGATCAATGAAATTAAATTTATTTAACGTTATTTCATTAAATCCCGTGAAATCGTAAAATGGTGTCATTTTTACTATTTTACGTTTTATTTCATTAAATTCATCAATATTCATTAGTTGATGCATTTCGTAATATTCCGGAAC
>JBJEGL010000048.1:0-3710 GCA_051875035.1 Candidatus Gastranaerophilaceae bacterium
CATTTATCAGAATCCTTAACCATATGAGGTGTAACATTCAAATTTTTAGCTGCAACATTTTTCTTTGCATTTGAATAATTTTGAGGCATCGGCTTAAAAACATTAACTCGCCTGATAACATACGCTGAACCAATAATTTTCAACTCAATTTTTGAATTTAGCATATCAGCTCTTGTCATACCGATAGATGCAATTGCATATTCATTATAACCGTCAGTATTTGAGGTAAAAATCCGTTCTAATATTCCATCTCTTTTAATAGATTTAAATGAGTCAATAGCAAGAGGTAAAGGATACACAATCGGGTCTTTTGACAAAGAAGCCATAACAAAAATATCCTTCATAGGAGCAAAAGATAAGGAAGACGTATATTCACATCCCGCTTTAATTTGAGTTGGAACATTTAAAGAAAAGTAAACATTTTTTGCAGCACCATATAATATAGAACAATTTTCATCCAAAACATTTGCCGAAGTTATTTTCCATTTATTAGCTTCTTTTTTCAAAAAATAATATATGTCCGCAGATGATAACACAAGCCCGTTACCTTCAATTTGAGCAGCAGGCTTTGTCGTTTCCGCTTCACCACTTTCACAAACATGGACAACTGCAAAATCATCATTTACGGCAATACTTAATATTTTTGTTGTAACAGAACGAGCATTATAACTTTCAAAACCGTTTTTGACAGACTTCATATATGTATCTATGTCATAACCGTCATTGCTTACAAAATCATCACTAAAATAAGTCCTGATATTTTTCAAATCTTTTTTTAAGGAATATGAATCAAGTTTTTTAAATAAAGTTTCAATTTCTTTCTGCGGGTCAGAAACAAAAATTTTACCAAAACCAATTGACGCAATTTTTTCATTAATAAGTGCTTCTTCCGAATTTTCAACGGCAAATACCGAGTTTGCCACCGGAAGAATACAGCATGCAGTTAAAACCAAATTTATCAATAGTTTTTTCATTATTTTTATCCTTAAATTATGAAGATTGTACTTAATAAAACAATTTTACACCTTTTTATTTTAAGGGCAAAATATTTTCACTTTCTATAATACTCAAAATGTCATCAACATTGATATCATCCATGCAGGGAGAATATTCTCCGTTTCTGAGTTTACAAAATCTTTTTTGACAAGGAATACACCCAAGTTTTGAAGATTTGACGCAATGATGTTTTTCACCTACTAATCCTGTACGATGAATTGCCATAGCACCGTATAAACCGATACAAATAGGTTTTTCAACAGCACTTGCAATATGTAAAGGTCCTGTATCAGCACCAATCATATATTCGGCAAATGAAAACAGTGCTGCACTTTCCAAAATATTAAATCTTCCGGCAAGATCAAATATTTCCGGATGAAGATTTTCAAAAATTTTCAAAGAATCTCTGTCCTGAGCAGTACCTGTTAAAATAACGGATATATCATATTTTTCAACAAGTTTTATTGCAAGTTCTTTAAATTTTTCAATCCGCCATTTTTTACCTTCACGAACAGGACCTGCCTGTGTTGTAATAACGACAAATTTCTTATTAGTAGGAATTGCAAGTTTTACATGATTTTTAACATCTTCCGGAATATCAAGATGTAATTCATTTTTAAAAGTCAGATTTGCAATATTTTCACCGGCTGTCTGATAAAAATTATAAACGGCATGCAAATCAAGATTTTTATCATAATTAAAAACATGTTTTACACCGAGAAGAAAAACCAACAGCCTTAATTTTAACGACGGTTGAAGATTTATAACAATATCATATTTTTCATCTTTTATTTGTTTTGCAAGCTTAAATATACTTTTATAATCAACTTTTTCTATGGTAATTATTTTATCAATATCTTTGTCCGCAGAAATCAATTTTGCAGGTATTTCTGTTGTCAAATAATGAATTTCTGAATTCGGGTATGATCTTTTAATACTTCTGAAAACTTCTGATGTATGCAATACATCACCAATTGCTCCGCATCTTATAATTAGTATTTTATTGAAATTTTCAATCATTTTTTATTCTTTCAAATATTTTTCGATGACCGTTATAAGAATACACCAAAATTTCATTTTTGTGAAAGACTACCTTTACAGCATTATCTTTATCGGTACGAAGAGTATAATCAGACGATATCTCAAGCAAGGAAACGGTTTCTTTTGCAGGATGTCCATACACATTAAATCCTGTTGAAATAACAGATACTTTTGGCTTTATAATATTTAACAGTTCTTCGGATAATGTTTTCTTGGCACCATGATGAGGAACTTTTAAAACATCAATATTTGCGGGCAAATATCTCTTTAATTTCATCAAAGAACTATCACCGGCATCTCCTGTAAATAATACCTGTTTATCTTTTAGCTTTAACAAATTAACAATTGACGTTTCATTATCATCACCTTCATCAATAAAGAATGCAGAAATTTGTGCATCATCGTCAGAATATATAACTTCACCATTTTTAGGAACTATAACATTTATACCTTGTTCATCGGCTTTGTGTAAAATATATTTGGAAATAGAACTGCTTGTATCCTTACTTCTGACAACCAGATTTTTAATACCGACATTATCCATAATAACTCCGGCTCCACCGGAATGGTCTGCATCGTAGTGAGAAAGAATCATCATATCCAAATTTTTGATACCCGTATCTTCAAAATATTTGAGAATTATTCGTTCTGCCGAAGTTGTGAAATTTTTATATGGAGCTTTACCTGTATCAATAAGAATAAACTTATTTTTATTCGTTTTAATTAATGCACAATCAGCATTACCAACATCAAAAAAGATAATTTCCGTATCACGTCCGTATTTAGGAATAAAACTTACGACTGACAATAAAGTTAAAAAAATCATTGTTACAATTATCATAGTCTTTTTGCGATTATTCGTTTCAAAGATAAAAAACAACAATATAGATACCAAAATTGAATAATAAAGAATAAGTTGCAAAACAGATGGAGAAGGAACTGTTATTGAAGAATTTGGAAGATTAGCAAAAAAGTTAGCCACCGCAGTTATAAATCTCAAAAAAGGATAAAGAACAAAGTCAAAAAATTTGACACAAAATTCAGATATTGGCTTAATCAAAGCAAGAATACTGCTTGCAAAACCTCCGAAACTTACAACTGACAATGTAGGAACAACTGCAATATTTGCAAAAACCGAATATGGAGAAAAACTGTTGAAATAAAACATTTGAACAGGAGATGCAAAAATTTGAGCAATAACAGGAACTATAACAAACGAAAGTATTGTATTTATAACCTTACTGTTGATTTTATCAAAAATAAGAGGACAAAAACATATTAAGCCGAAAGTCACAATAAAAGAAAGTTGAAACCCTATATCTGTAATCATAGTCGGCGAAAACAAAAGCAGTATAAAGGCAACAATAAAAAGCAGAGAAATTGTATCTGACTTTCTGTCAATTAATTTTCCGAATAAAACTAAAAGGAGCATTAAAGCTGCTCTCATAACAGGAGGTCCGAATCCTGTCATACAAATATAGCAGATAACGGAAATCATACCAATAATTATTGATAATTTGTAGTTGATTCTCAATATTTGAGAAATAAAAAACCACATACCGAAAATTATTGTAACATTCATACCTGATGCAGCAATAATATGAGTTAAACCGGAATTTTGAAAATCATTTTTCATTTCTTGAGTAGGATTAACCGCATCATCACCGAAAACT
>JBJEGL010000049.1:0-3693 GCA_051875035.1 Candidatus Gastranaerophilaceae bacterium
CATCGAAAGATAATACTTCCTCCGAAATAGGTTCTTTGATGTTTGACTCATTATTGTCAACTGACGTTAACACAGGAGAAGTAATTCCTAAAATGGCTGAAAAAATACATATTTCGGAAGATAAATGCCATTATTTAATTACTCTGCGAAAAGGTCTAAAGTGGTCAGACGGAAAAAACATTACGGCAGACGATGTAGTCTTTACTTGGAATAACATTATTTTGGCAGGTTTCGGAAATACAAGCGTCAGAGATTCTGTCACAATTGATGGACAGCTTCCAAAAGTTCAAAAAATTGATAAATATACCGTTCTTTTTTCAACTGCAAAACCTTTTGCACCTTTTTTAAGATTTTTATCAGAAAGTATTGCCCCAAAACACATTATGCAGCCGATAGTCAGCAAGGGAAAACGAGCGTTTGACTCTTTTTGGGGAACAAATACCGCTCCAGAATCATTTGTTACCTCGGGACCTTTCAGACTTCAAGAATATGTTCCCGCACAAAGGGTTGTTTTAAAACGATATGATAACTATTTTATGATAAATAAAAAGGGTGAAAAGCTTCCATACCTCGACAAATATGTTATACAAATTGTCGGAGATTTAAACAATGAACTTTTAAAATTTGAATCGGGTGAACTTGATATTATCAATGTAAGAGGCTCTGATGCTGCTCGTTTTAAGCTGAACGAAGATAAAAATAACTACACATTATATAATTTAGGACCAAGTACGGGAACAAGCTTTTTGGTCTTTAACTTAAATGACAGAAAAAATGATAAAGGGGACTATTTTGTTAATCCTGTAAAACAACATTGGTTTAGAGATAAAAATTTTAGAGCTGCTGTTGATTATGCAATAGATAGAGAATCCCAGGTTGCAAATATTCTGAATGGAGTAGGACAGCCCTTGTTCACATCCGAAGCACTCGGATCTATTTATTTGAATGAAAAAATTGCAAACGGTCATCCGAGAGATTTACAAAAAGCAAAAGATTTACTTAAAAAATCCGGTTTTTATTTGGATAAAAATAGTATTTTAAAAGATAAAACAGGGAATACCGTGTCTTTTGATTTGCTGACAAATGCCGGAAATACTGAACGTGAAGCTGTCGGAGTAATGATAAAAGATGACCTTGCTGAACTTGGAATTAAAGTTAATTTTAAACCTATTGAATTCAATTCTCTTATCGGAAAAATATCAAATACTTTTGATTGGGATGCAATGATAATGGGATTTACCGGAAATACTCTTGAACCCCACGGCGGTAAAAATGTATGGAATTCAAACGGTCCTCTGCATATCTTTAATCAAAGAGAAGATAAAGATTTTGGTAAAAACCTTTTTGATTTTGAAAAAGAAATTGATTTACTCGTAGATAAAGGGGCTTCTGAAATAGAACACGAAAAGAGAAAAGTCTATTATGACAAAATGCAGGAAGTCATATATGAAGAAAGACCGATGATATATCTTTACTCACCATTAAGACTTGTGGCTGTAAGAAATCGAGTGGGTAACATATATCCTACTCTTCTCGGAGGTGTTATACACAACATTCCCGAAATATATATAAAAACTGATAATAACAATAATTAGATAAGCTAAATTGCTTGTATAATACTGATTATTTTTCTAATTTCTTCAGAAATAAATTTTTCATTATTTAAACAAATACTTACGGATTTTGCAAGATGAGCTTTTCTAAATTCACCAAGACCTCTTGATTTCCACAATAACTCAAGTGCCGAGCATGTCCCGTCATCAGAGCTTAACTCATCTAACTCGGCAGGTTTTATATCGTAATTCATTTCACTAAAAGCTTTTTGAATTAATATTTTTGGCAAGATATCCTCAAATTCTCCCGCCTTAATTAAATATGCCTTATCTTGCGGTCTGATTACGGATAAAACATCTTCATATACAGGTCTTGCATCATTATCTAACAGAACAAATATAGGAATTTTTAAAATGTATTTTAATTCCGCATAAAGACTTAAAACCTTACTCTTGCCTCCTGTTGCAAGAACAAAAATTCCATTTTGCTTAAAATCATATCCAAGAACTTCTGCAAATTTAGGAAGTAATATCTCTTCCGTAATTCCTTCCGTTAAAATTAATTTTTCAACAGGAAATAATGTTTTATATTTTTCTCTTATGGAACAGGCATGAATTGATTTATCTTTACCGTAATTTTCGTAAAACAGAGATAAAAAAAGAAGATTTAACGGTGACTCTTGATTAACTGCATATTTTATTACAGGAGCAATATTAAGTTTTGCCGACATTAATTCAAGTGTGTAATCATCGGTTATATTGTATTGAATTTCATCAAGCTGCTTCAATGTGAATTTTTCATCAGCATTTTTGTATAATTTAGAAACAGAAGTATTCCAAATTTGTTCAACAATCCATATTGTTTCTTTTGCAGAAAGCTCATCAAGTTTATGTTTTGACAACGACGGCTGTAATAAATGTTTAAGAATAATATCATAAAATACTCGTTTGTATTTTATTTCCGGATTTTTAAATCTTGTAAGTCTGTCAAGAGATATAATGATATCGTCTTTGGTCAAATATTTATATTTTAAATCATCTGAAATCATAAAAATAAAAGGGATATGTTAACCATATCCCTTAAATTATTTTAACTACACATTAAGAGTTTCTCTTGAAGAATTCCAAGACCACTTTGAAGAAGCTTCAACAAGACCTCTTACAGTAGCAATCATTGAAATTAATGAATCACATTTGTTAACAGCTGAACCTACACCAACGGCAGAAGCACCTGAAGCAAAAGCCATTGCAATTGTTTTAACTGAAATTCCACTTGCAGTCATAACAGGGATTTCTGTATTTGCAGAAATTTCCATAGTGTTAGCCATTGTTCTCATAGCTGTTTCCATTAACCCCATAACACCGGTTGAATGATGTTCTGAAACCATTGAACCTTCTGTTTGAATTAAATCAATGTGAAGAGATTCAAGTTTATGAGCAAGTTCAATTTGTTCTGTCATAGAAATGTGTCCCGGAATAGTAACAGAGAAGAATACATCTTTACCATTCAATAAAGATTTAGTTTCTCTTGCCCATGACCAAACTTCATCAGCAGAAACCATTCTGCCTTCTCTTGTAAGAGCATCATAGTTTCCGAGTTCAATAGCATCAGCACCCCATTCGGCAGCCATCGCTAATTCTGAAGGAACAACAGAAGAAACAAATATCGGAAGTTCTGTCATTTCACGAGACATGTCAAAAATTTTTTTATTACAGCAAATATCTACTGCGTGAGCTCCGCCTTGAGTTGCAGCACTAACAACATTTCTGACTTTTTCCATGTCAAAGTTATTAATTCCTGCAATAACTTTAAGAGCTTTTCTTGAAGTCATAGCATTTTTAAAAGTGTCGATTCTTTTCATTTTAATTCTCCTTACTGTGATGAGATAATTATATCACCTAAATATTTTTTTAAAACTATATTGAAATGATTTTTAAAACAAAGATTTTCTATAAATATTAAAAATGAAATACAATATGATTATGAACTTATACACCAAATTTTAAAGAGATATTAAAATTTACAAAAAAGTATTTGCATTATTTTTTTTTCCGAATATAATAATTGTATTGAGACATTCCTCGGTAGCTCAATGGCAGAGCATTCGGCTGTTAACCGAAGGGTTGTAGGTTCGAGTCC